>JAQUCZ010000034.1:0-2178 GCA_028685945.1 Sulfurimonadaceae bacterium
GAGTGCGGCGAGATCGGAATCAATATCGATTTTGCTCAAAAGGCTATCCCCTTGAAGCGCGGTATGTGTCTTGGCATGGAACGCGGTCTTTGGCATGGGGGAGGCAAAGGCGTAGGTTTTGCTTAAATAGGCGCTATCAAGCAGCCCTTGGGTGATTTGGGTCGTGATCTCCCCTTTGAGTTTCCCTGCAGCCGCATCGTCGATGCGGATATCGGCAGAGAAAAGTCCGTCGGTGTAGTGGGGCTGCTCAAGCATCGCAAGCAGCCGTGCGAGTTGAAGATTTTTTATATTTGCTTTGAGCGAAGCGGGTGCGAACTCTTTGAGGTGGGCTTCAAACTCGGTTGCCGAAGCCGCCACGTCGCTTTTGCCGCGCACGATGAGTTTTGCTTTGTCCCCTTTGACCTCGCCGCTTAGATTGAGTGCGCCGCGAAGAGGCGTTTGCGTGATCGGTTGCAACACTGCCAATTCGGAAATATTAAGAGAGTAGATAAGATCCATGCCAAGGTTTTTGGGAACGATGCGCCCGCTGGAGTCTATGTTGGCAAGGTTAGAGCGAAGCGCCGTGACGTAATCGACGTTTTCCCCTTGAAGCTCTACGTTCGTCGAGGAGGTAAAAGAGGTTTGGGGCAGGGTGACGTTGTAGAGTTTTTGCATCGTTTGGGTATTGATTTTCCCTTCGCTTAAAACGATTTTTGCTCTGCCTTGGAGGTTTTGCGGATCAAGCGAGGTGAAACTGATAGCGGCATCGAGTTTGGAAGAAGCATAATCGGGCTGCGAAAGCATCGCTAAAACCTTTTCAATTTGCACCCCTTTCATGGTAGCAAGCACTTTGGTAGGGGTAAAATCTACCAACTCGACCGTGTAGTTTGTCTGCCCCGAAGCTACGTCGCTTTTTCCTTGCACGGCGATTTGTTTAAGATCCCCCGTAACTTTTCCGTCGGTGCGAAACTCCCCTTTTAGAGGTGTTTGCGTGAGCGGCTCTAGGCTTTCGAGATAGTTGAGTGCGACGTTATAATCGACGTTAAAGGTTTGCGAAAAAAGGGAATATTCCCCTTTGAGGGTGATCGTGTTGGGGCGATCAAACGTTAAAACTATCTCAAAACTGCTCATGTCGATCGTAAACGCGGTGAGTTTCGCATCGAGTTTTGTTTGTTCTCGTATTTTTTGCTCTACGAAAGGTTTGACCAACGAGTTTCCGAAACCCGTAAACGCTACGATGTAAACGAGCCCCAAAGCCGTAACCAAGAGAACCCCTAACCATGCTACTATTCTCATATCTATCTCCCTAAAATGAATCCTGTAATGATACTTTATTTGTGCTAATAGGGTAAGATAAAGGGTGCCGTTTATGCTTTATAGTAACAGGCTCAAGTTTTTTAAATAAAATAATTTAATTAATACTTGACATTGTAACACTCAATATGTATAATAACACCAGCTTTTTCAAAAAGGAGTTAAAAAACTATTATGTCTAAAGAAGAATTAGAGCAAGAAACTCTTGAAAATCAAGAGGAACAAAAAGAGAAAAACGAGGTCTCCACGGAAGAAGCACAAGCAGAAGCCGAGGCGGTCGCAAACGAGTTTGATCTTTTACAGGCGGAACTAGCCGAGCTAAAAGACAAATACGCGCGTGTTCATGCCGATTTTGATAATATTAAAAAACGATTAGAGCGTGAAAAATACACGGCAGTAGAATACGCAAACGAAAAATTTGCAAAAGATATGATCCCCGTGATGGACTCGTTGCAGATGGCGCTTGCGTCTGCAAAAGCCGATATGGCGGCGGAGGAGCTTTTGGCAAAACTCAAAGAGGGGATCGAGCTCACGCTCAAGCAATTTACCACCTCTTTGGAAAAACACGGCGTGACGATGGTGCCGCACGATGCACCGTTTGACCCGAATATTCACAACGCGGTACAAAGCGTGGAGAGCGACACGGTAGAGAGCGGGCAGATCGTACAAACGTTCCAAACGGGATACAAATACAAAGAGCGTCCGCTTCGTGAAGCGATGGTGGTAGTGGCAAATTAAACCTTTTTGCTACTAGAGTAGCATGCAATAAAATGACAGAGTGTTAAAATTGCACTCATAAAAATAAAAAATCTGACACGAAAGTGTCAAGCTTTAGTGCCTTAGCGGCTAGCGAAAGTGAAAAGGACGCGTTCTTTTCACGACAAA
>JAQUCZ010000034.1:2278-8065 GCA_028685945.1 Sulfurimonadaceae bacterium
AAATAAGATGGAGGTTTCCTTCATTTTATTTTATGAAATAAAATTAAATTAAGGAATATAAGATGAGTAAAGTAATTGGTATAGATTTAGGAACGACAAACTCGTGTGTAGCAGTATATGAAGGCGGTGAGGCAAAGATCATCCCTAATAAAGAGGGAAAAAATACGACCCCTTCGGTAGTTGCATTTACCGACAAAGGCGAGGTTTTGGTAGGGGATCCTGCAAAACGTCAAGCAATTACGAACCCGAACAAAACGATCTCTTCTATTAAGAGAATCATGGGTCTTATGATGAACGAAGAGAACGCAAAAGCGGCACACGATAAAGTAACGTACAATATCGTAAACAAAGACGGTATGGCAGCGGTTGACGTAGCAGGAAAAATCTACACGCCGCAAGAGATATCTGCAAAAATCCTTAGCAAACTTAAAGAGGATGCAGAGAGTTACCTAGGGCAAACGGTAACCGACGCGGTTATTACGGTTCCTGCTTATTTCAACGATGCACAAAGAAAAGCGACGAAAGACGCGGGAACTATCGCAGGTCTGAATGTTCTTCGTATCATCAACGAACCGACGGCTTCTGCGCTTGCATACGGCTTAGAGAGCAAGTCTGACGAGAACGTGCTTGTGTACGACCTCGGGGGCGGAACGTTCGACGTTACGGTATTGGAGATTTCCGACGGAACGTTTGAGGTTCTCTCAACGGACGGAAACGCATTCTTGGGCGGGGACGACTTCGATAACAAAATCGTAGATTTCCTTAACGCAGAGTTTAAATCCTCTCACGGGATCGATCTTAAAAACGACAAAATGGCGTTACAACGTCTAAAAGACGCGGCTGAAAACGCGAAAAAAGAGCTTTCAAGTTCAACGGAAACGGAGATCAACCTACCGTTTATCACCATGACGGAAGCGGGACCGCAACACTTGGTTATTAAGCTTACCCGTGCGAAATTCGAGGGGATGATCGATTCTTTATTGAAAGAGACTATCAGCCACATCGAAACGGCTATGAAAGATGCAAGCCTTAGCAAAGGGGACATCAAAGAGATCATCATGGTCGGCGGTTCTACGCGTGTTCCAAAAGCGCAAGAGATGGTAAGCGAATATTTCGGCGGCAAAAAACTCAACAAAGGGGTTAACCCTGACGAGGTTGTTGCAGCGGGTGCTGCGATTCAAGGGGGTGTTTTACGCGGTGACGTAAAAGACGTTCTTTTACTCGACGTTACGCCTCTTTCACTCGGAATCGAGACACTCGGCGGTGTTGCTACGAAAATCATCGAAAAAGGTACGACGATCCCTGTTAAAAAATCGCAAGTGTTCTCTACGGCAGAGGACAACCAGCCTGCGGTGTCTATCAGCGTCGTTCAAGGGGAGCGCGAATTTGCAAAAGACAACAAATCTTTAGGTCTTTTTGAACTCGGCGATATCCCTGCGGCTCCAAGAGGGGTACCGCAAATCGAGGTTACGTTTGACATCGACGCAAACGGTATCTTAACGGTAAGCGCAAAAGACAAAGGTACGGGCAAAGAGCAAAAAATCACGATCAGCGGAAGTTCGGGACTCAGCGAAGAAGAGATCAACAAAATGGTTCAAGACGCAGAAGCACATAAAGCAGACGATATGAAACGCAAAGAGTTGGTTGACCTTAAAAACCAAGCGGATGCGCTTATTGCTCAAACGGAAAAATCTATGAACGAGATGGGCGATAAAATCGAAGCGGACGAAAAAGCGAAAATCGAAAGCGCTATCTCCGAGCTTAAAGATACGCTCAAAGACAGCAATGCTACAAAAGAGCAGATCGAAGCGAAAGTAAAAACATTAACCGAAGCAAGCCACAAAATGGCGGAGCAGATGTATAAACAAGAGCAAGGCGGCAGTGCAGCGGCACAAGACGCGAAGAAAAAAGACGACGACGTCATCGACGCAGAGATAGAGTAAGACTCTCTGCTCCACATGCCAAGCCTTGGCATGTTGATTTACACTCTCTTATTAACTGACCTTACGCAGTTTCTTTAAAGAAGAAGTATAAGTGGTCAGTTTTTCTCCCGTATCCGACAGATACGGGTAGCTTTAGGGGGTTGTAGGGACATCTGTCCCTGCCACTTTATGGGCTTTGCTCATAAAGTGCGTAACATCAGTTATTAAGAAACTTTCTCTTTTTGTTTTTTACGAAAGAAAAGATCGAAAAATCCCTCTTTTAAACTTATCTTTTCCTCTTGCGGCGTTTTTGTCGCACGCTCTTTTTCAAGGTCGATGTTGTAAATTTTCATAAACGTATCGATGTTGGCAAAAAAGAGGTCGATCAATCGGGGGTCAAACTGTTTGCCGCGCATCTGTCGGAGGTACTCTAAAACGTCGATGATCGACCATCTTTTTTTATACGATCTGGCATGTAAAAGGGCGTCGAAAACATCGGCTATTGCGACGATTCTGGCGTAGATATGGATATCGTTTTCTTTAAGCCCTCTGGGATACCCCGTTCCGTCGTATTTTTCATGGTGCTCCAAACATATGGTTCGTGCCGCTTGGAAGAGGGGAAGTTCCGAATTTTTAAGCATATTTGCACCTATGGTCGTGTGCTTTTTGATCGTATCAAACTCTTTGTCGGTAAGCTTCTCCTCTTTGTGCAAAATGCGGTTATCCACCCCGAGTTTGCCGACGTCGTGCAAAGAAGAAGCATCTTTGATAAGGCGCGCTTCCTCTTCGCTTAGACCGTAAAGAAGTGCTAGAGAATAACAAAATTTCGATACCCGTTTGACGTGGAGGTGGGTTTCTATGGAGTGCCCCTCCGCAATCCCCCCTAGCATGTAGGTGAGTTGGATTTGGGTGTTTTGTATCTGGCGCGTTTTTTCTTGGATCTTTTCTTCGAGGGTGCGTTCATACTCTTTGATTTTCAGATGGGTGGTGATGCGTGAAAGCAGCTCTTTGGGGTAAAGAGGTTTTTTTATATAGTCCACACCTCCGACCTTAAAAGCATGTTCGAGTGTTTTTTGGGTTTGGTCGGCGGTGAGAAAAATAACCGGCACGGCATGTGTCTTGGCATCGGCTTTTAAAAACCTGCACACCTCAAGTCCGCTCATTTCGGGCATAGAAACATCAAGCAAAATCAGATCGTAATCGACTTGCGAAGCCATACGAAGCGCATCCCTTCCGTTTTGGGAAGTGTGGGCAGTGTAACCGGCTTGTTTTAAAACACTTGAGACGATCTTGATATTTTCTAGGACATCGTCTACGACAAGGATAGTATAGTTTTGCATGTTCCCCCGTTTTGGTTATTTGTAATATTTAAAATCTTCTTTTGCTTTTAAAAGCGCGTGGTTAAAGTCCATCAATTCGCCGCCGTAGAGCGCTTGAAATTTTTTGGCTTCCTCAAGGCTGCTAAAGGCATACTTGCTCACTTTGCTCATGGTACCGCGCATTTTGCTCCCTACGACGTAATAGGCATCGACGACGGAGATCAGTTTAAGCGTCGTTACATCGACGACGCGGGGGTTTTTAAGCGTAACGCCTTCCCCTAGATGATCCTCCAAACAGTGGATAGAGCAGTACTGGTAGTGTTTTGTTTCATGTTCTGCCGCATGGGAGGTTTTGTAATACTTGACCAAATCCATGCCGCAACGTGCGCAATAGCGCTTCTCTTTGCCTACTTGCACCAACACGGCATCTTTTTCATTGACGCTTTGGAAAAGTTTTGGAAGCTCCCGATGGCTTTTTGTTTCCTCTTGAGGTTGCGTACTTTGCGTACACCCGCTTATAAGAAAAGCTGCTAAAACGATACTTAAAAATTTCATTCTCTCTACCCGATTTTTTTACTGCAATTTTAACACGTCGCTACTATGTTTTTTCTAAAATAGTATAAGTTTTTTTTAATTTGTGTTTATGATTTTTTCTCTTTGGGTACAATCTCCCACAAAAATACCCTCAAAGAAAAACAAATGAAAAAAAAACTTCAATACTATGCAAAAGAGATACTTCTCTTTTGTCTCGTGATGTTTGTTGCGGCAAATGCCATCAGCTACTACAGAAGCAGCGATCTTAACCGAGGAAAGCTTGAAAAAGAAGAGTTTACCCTCCTTTGGAACGAACCTTATACGCTTAAAAAAAATCGCTCCGTGATGCTCCATTTTTGGGCAACTTGGTGCCCTGTTTGTACGCTCGAAGCCCCCAATATCGAGAGCCTTTCAAAAGAGTATGAAGTGATTACGATAGCAGTACGTTCGGGAACCGATCAAAAACTCAAACAATTTTTACAAAAAGAGGGGTATGGCATGCATACGGTGAACGATTTTAAAGGAGAGTTGGCAAAAGAGTTCGGTGTTGCCGTATATCCAAGTACGTTTATCTACGATAAAAACGGCAAACTTATTTTTAGCGAGGTGGGCTACACCTCTGCCCTAGGGCTGAGGCTGCGGATGTGGTGGGCTAGTTTTTAACCTTTTGCAAAAGCAGTGCTTTAAGCTCTTGAATTTCGGAACGAAGCTGCGCTATCTCCGAGGCGGTGTTGTCGTTGGCATGTTGCACCTCTTCGATAATATGCTCCTCCTCTTTGGTGTTAATAATATTCATGGCATCGACTACCACGGCCACGATAAGATTGACCATAATGAACGTAACCACGAAGATGAACGGGACGAAAAACGTCCATGCCATAGGGTGTACTTCCATGATCGGGCGTACGATCCCCATAGACCATGATTCAAGCGTCATAATCTGAAAAAGGGTATAAAAACTCTCTCCCAAAGTGCCGAACCACTCGGGGTGGGTTGCTCCGTAGAGGTTGGTCGCCATAATGGCGAAGATATAAAAAAAGAGACTCATAAGTGCGGCAATGGATGCCATTCCGGGGATCGTGCTAAGGAGTGCCGTGACTATTTTGCGCATCTGCGGTACCACCGTTACAAGTCTAAAGAGCCTAAAGACGCGTAGAATACGTAAAATCTCAAACCCTGCACTCGAAGGTACGAGAGAGATGGCGACAATGCTAAAATCAAAAATGCTCCACGGGTCTTTAAAAAACGCGCTCTTGTGTGCATAGATGCGTAAAAGAACTTCGATCGTAAAAACGGTGATCACGAAGATGTCAAAAAAGTGTAAGAGGTTGCCGAACGACGCCGTTACATCTTTGAAAGTTTCGAGCCCCATAGTGATACCGTTGAGGATAATAAGTGCGGTAATGAAGTTTTTAAAACTTTTGCACTCGACTAAATCGTAGATTTTTTGATCCATACAAACCTCTTTATGAAGGGAATTTTAGATGCGTAATTGTAACGAGGGATGATTAATAAAAAGGTTTAGAAAAAGGGGCGAGAGTGCCAAAGGGCACCCTCAAAGAAGTTATTTGATCGTAACTTGGTACGCTTTGTCCGAAAGTGCAACCCAAGGACGTTTGATATGTCTTGGGCGACGGATGGTAGAGTTGTCGTCCAACCCGCGCGTAAGCTGATCTCTCCACGCTTGGTACGTTTTAAAGTTGTTGTCGTAGTTGACGTGGATATCGCCGATTTTATCCCCTTGCTGTGCAGGTTCCAAAATAACTTTTTGGTGCCAGCAGTGCATACCCGAAATCGGGTCGGGATGTGCAGGCGCCACGGCATTTTGCCATGAACCGCTAAGACCGTCCCACCAAATATTGCCGCTGTCGCGGTTGTAATCTGAGAATCTTTCGGCTTTAAACGGTTTGATCCCCTCGACATATTTGAGTTTACCCTCTTTGCCGTCCATTTGGATCTCTGCCGTCGGTACACCGAAGCCGTTAAGTCCCGCAGTGCCGCTGTAATCTTCG
>JAQUCZ010000035.1 GCA_028685945.1 Sulfurimonadaceae bacterium
CTCTGAAGTGATACTCTCTTCAATCGCATTGATATCCTCCGCGCTCGTCGTTTGCACGCTTACCTGTCCTAGACTATATGTATCTCCAAGCGCCAAAGAGGCTGCTAGAGATAATCCAAATAGAGTTTTTTTCATACTTTGTGTTCTCCTAAATAGGGTTTGATTTTTTGACTAAAGACCTTTAACATCGATCTTGTGTGTTGGGCATTGGAAGATGCCGGCTTTAGGACTAGATGAAGGTTTTTTATCTTTTTTTGTATGGTGTGGATCTGCTCTATACACTCCTTTTCATCGCCTAAGATGGCGTTGTCTAAAAACTTTTTACCGTCGAAAAAACGGTACCTTTGCCCTAAAAGCAAGGTGTAGTTTGTGTGATTAAAAAGCGGCTGCGCCTCTTTGGATTGTACGGCACGCATACATTTGATGAAATGATCCGTTGCCGGAAGCGCCTTTTCGTATGCCGCCTCACGCCCCGCATCATCAAAACAAAAAACCCGCATCAGTACCGTTTGTGGGTACACGCCTGCAAGCTCCTTATATATCTCTTGCGCCGCTTGGCACTCCTCAAGCGATGCCCCTTGAGAAAACATCAGCCCGTAGCCTTGGAGTGCGGCGAATTCGATGCTTTCACGGGTGCCGAAAGTAGCGATATAAAAAGGGATTTTATGCTGCAAGGGGCGCGGCTGCATCGTGTGGTGGCATGTAAGAAAACTATCGATGAGTGCTACCTTTTCAAACATCTCCTCACGCAAAGAATCGGGGCTTTTTTCAAAATGCTCCATATCGTAGGCAAACCCGCCCTTGGCAAACCCCGCTTCGATCCGCCCCAAGCTTAAGTTATCCAGCGTCGCGATCTCCTCTGCAAGGCGCATCGGATGGTAAAAAGGCGCCAAAAACGCGGCACTGGCGATCGTAATCGTGCGCGTCTTTGCCGCAAGCGCCGCCATCATCAAGGTAGGGTTGGGGATGCAGCTAAAGGCATTAAAATGGTGCTCCGCAAACCAGACGCTCTCAAACCCAAGTTCCTCGGCGTAGATGCCAAGCTCGATGTCGTTGGCGATGGTCGTATGTGCGGATGCACCGTAGTTTTCCGTAAGTAAAAAAATTCCCGTTTTCATCTTTGCTCCTTTGTGGTTGCGAAAAAAGTTGCGTATGCCTCTTTCGAGAGGTCGTAGCCGTAAAAATCTTTGTAAAACCGTGCCGTTAGCTCATAGAGATTGAGCTCTTGCATCGCATCGGGGTAGAGAACTTTGGCAAGCCACACGATCCCTAAAATCGCTTCGGGCGAGGGGCGATCCCACCAAAAACCGCCCACGGGGGCGACGAAAACGCGGTCATTTTGCACCGCTTTGAGGTTTTTGTAGAGCGGATTCTTTTTAATCGCATCACGAGAGGTTTGGAAGTTTTTGTTGTTGGAGAGGATCACGACGTCGGGGTCGAATTCTAAGAGTGTTTCGGCGTTAAGAGCGCCTTTGACGGCAACTGCATGCGCGACGTTGATCCCTCCCGCTTGGGTGATAAACGCATCGCCCCACCATCCCTTGCCTTCGCTTGAGAGTTGGTTGGAACCGTTGGCGTAGAGCACTTTGACTCTTTTGTGCTCTTGAGGCAGTGAGCTTTGAATACGCGCAAGGGTTTCATTCCAAAACGCGACGAGTCGTGCTGCTTTTGCCTCTTGGTCTAGGTAGCCTCCCACCGCTTCAAACTCCGCTAAAAGCGTCGGAAGCGTATGTTTGCCGATCCCCAACGTAAAGAGCTTGATGCCGCTTTTTTCGATGCGATCGTTGGTAACCTGTGAGGTCACGCCCGCAAAGACGACGTCGGGTTTGAGCTTAAAAAGGGTCTCAAGGTTGACGTCGTTAAAGGTGCCCACGCTCTCTTTGCGCGCCAAATCGGGGAAGAGCTTTTCAAAAAAGACAAACCGCGCGGCCTCTGGATGGGCGATAATCTTTTGGGGCGCAAAAATCGCCAATTCTTGAACCGCACCGCCGTAGCACGTCACGATGATGCGCGCGGTTTTTTCAGGTTTGGCGATCTCTTTGCCCAAAAAATCCTTGGCATGTAGTGCCGTCACACATGCCAAGAGAAACAATAAGAGGAAACGAAGCAAAAATCTCATGACTAATACTTATAGCTCAACGAAGCAAACAGGGTTCGAGGCGCGCCCACCGTGTAGGTGATATCCTGCTTGACGTTGGTTTCGGATGCCCCAAACGTAGAGATGTATTCCTCATCCAAAAGATTCGTACATGCCAAAGAAAGAGCTAAAGTATGTTTGTCAAATTTGAAATCTTTACTGATACTAAGATCGACGAGATAGTGCGCATCGACGTCGTATTTATGTTCGACATCGACGTAGCGTTTGCCAAGATAGCGCACGATCGGAGCCAATGTATAGCCTTGTAGATGATACTCGGCGGAGAGGTTGGCATAAAAAAGCGGCACGTCGGGGAGTTGGTTTCCTTGTGTTTTTATAAACGAACCCGCCGCCGATTGGATGTCGCTCGTAAAAGCATAGTGGTTATACGTTGCGGCACCTTTGAGTAACAAGTTTGACGTGAGTGCATAACCTGCGCTGAGTTCAAGCCCGTATGACTCGGCTTCGGCACTATTTTGTTGGTAGGTGTAATCTAATGCGGGGTCATAGAACGTACCGCCGACGTTTTTTACTTTTGAATAAAAAAGTGTCGCAGTAAAAGCAAGTTCTTCCCCTTCGGACGCATAACCGAGATCGAAATTATCCGACTCTTCTGGTTTTAAATCTGCCCACATTTGTTGTAATAATGCTTCGTTTTTGTTGATGGCAGGATTATTGAAGTAGCTGATCATACTGCCCCCGAATCCGTAGCTTGGGGTGTTGTAGTTGCGCCCGTAGCTTGCTTTGAGGTAGGAGGTATCGGTGAGATAGTGCGTGACGCCTACGTTTGGCAAAAAGACCTCATAGGTGTTTGATGGCAGTTCAAAATCGACCGCAGAGACTTGTGAGAGTGCCGTTTCGTAGCTCACGTCGCCGATCCCCGTGGTCTTATAGCTTATCAGGTTCGGAGAGCTCAGCCACAAATATTTGAGTCCCGCTTCGACGATCGTGTTATCAAACGTCTGCTCATAGGTCATAAACGGTGCATTGAATTTATGTTTTTCGTTGACCTTAATGATACGTTCCCATTTTATAAAGTCCATCGTTGCGGCGTTGCGCAGTTTTCTACTCGTCGGCGGTCCCGGAGGTTCATCCTCTTGGTACCAGTAGCCCGCTTTTACTTTTGCGCTTTCAAATTCGTGTGCATACTCTAAAACCGCCCCGTAGGTGTCGTGATCCACCAGCCAGTCGATGACGTTGGTGCCGCTTCCCGTGTAGCTGTAGCCTTTGTCGTTTAAAAAGTAAGGACGAAAACTAAGGCTCTCTTTATCTGAGAGCGGTACTTTGAGTTTGGCGATAATCGTGTAGGTTTGAAAATCTTGCTTGTTGCGGTCGTAGTAGCTGCTGTCGGTTGCGGCGACGCCCGTAAGCTGCGTGTTGTAATCTTCGTTTTTATAGCGTGAGAGGTCTTTGCTTTGTTCGTACGTTAAGCCTTTGTAGTTGTGCTTTTTCTCGTCGTTGTAGATGCCGTAAAGCTCCCACTCTACGTTTTGGTTGGAGGTACTTGCGATACCCATTGCAAAGTTCTTTCGGTTGGGCGATTCCCCTTCGCCTTTGAATTTATCCGCTTGCGTGAGTGAGCCTGAGACGAAAAGTTTCGCCGTATTTGCGATCTCGCCGCTATCGACGCGCAGATAGGTTTTGGTAAAGTCGTAGCTTCCTAAAGCTTGTTTGAGCTCGGTCGAAAAGTTTTTAGACGGTTTTTGCATCTTCATATCGACCATCCCGTTGTCGCTTCCGTATCCAAAACCGCTGTCGGCTTTGATGGCTCCTTTTTCGACGCTCACGCTTGAGACGTTTTCAATATCCATCATCGTTGCTAATCCGCCGCCCGGACCGATCCCTTTAAGCGGAAGCCCCTCAAGCGTTTCGCCGATGTTTCTGTCGGCTTTACCGCGAATTTTGTGGGTGATGTCCATTCCGAACGGGTCGTTTGTACGGACATCCACCCCTGCTTCAAGGGAGATGGTTTTGTAGGGGTTTAAAAGCTCCGCGCTGCTTTTGATCTCGATCTCTTTGGCGTTGACGACCGCTTTGGCGCCGATACCCGACTCCTCGATCACCTCTGTTTCTACGTGCGCTTTTTCAAGCGTAAGCGCGTCGTCGGCATGTAAAAAACTTTGCGCCAAAAGCAGCGAAAGCAGGGCTGAAAGTGTGATGTGTTGCTGTTTCATTCGTGGGTTCCTTTATAAATTAAACTCATTTTTGACCTCGCTCCAATAGTGGCGCTTGATGCTCTCCATATTGGTGCGGCGGTTGATCATGCGAATGGAGAGCGGCTCGATCCAGTTCCAAAACTCTTCGAGATGTTCGCGCGGAAATGCAAGCTCTTTGAGCGTTTTTTTGTACATCGCCAGCCAAATCTCGCGGTCGTTTTCGTCGATGGGGATCTTGAAGTGGCGCATTCTTAAGTGCGGTTCGCCGTGTACGGAGGTGAAGACGTCGCCGCCGCCCAGCGCCTCGACGAAAAAGTCCGCGCTTTTATCGACCGCCATCTTAAAGGCTTCGGGGTGGGGCGGGAAGAGTTTGCCGACTTTGGTTTTGAGCAGAAGTTCGTGGTGGTATGTGACCATTTCACGGATTTTCATCTCGCCCAGTGCTTTAAAAATCTTGTTTGAGGGAAACGGCACGGCAGGAAAGATGATGTCGATCATCGCCTCGACCACGCGCACCTCGTCGCCGCCGAAGCGGGGCTTATTCGGGCGCTCTTGCATCTGCGCAACTTGGGTAAACGAATTGATTCTGCCGTTTTGGCAACTGTGGTTTTGTGGGTTGTTTTGCATATTTTTTCCTTTATTTTATGATGTGGATCCAAAAACCGCTGTCGTCGTCGATAATCTCGAACGCGCTAGGGTTTAAGCGTTGCATGATCGAGGGGAGTGCCTCTCTTTCGGGTTTAAGCTTCTCTTGAAAGCTTTTGCGCCACTCGGGATTGCGCGCGTGCATCGTAGCGACGATCTCATCGCGCAGTTGTGCCGTGCCGAAACCGCCGCCGATGTAGGCTTTACCGCCTATTTTGAGGACGCGTAGTATTTCACTGTAAGCTCTAGACCAATCGACCCAAAAAGGTGAGGAACCGCGGCTGATGACAAGATCTATAGAATTGTCTTGTAGCTTTAAGTCATGGATATCGCCCACTAAAAAGTCACTACGCCTAATGAGATTCTCCTCTTTGGCATAATCCATAGCAAGCTGCATCATCTCTACCGATTGGTCAAAGTAAGTTACATGCAAATCACTATGTTTGGCGATAGAACGCCCTAGCGCTCCCGTACCGCATCCTACATCTAAACATTTCCCGCTTCGTACACCCGTCTTTGCAATAATCTGTTGTGAGATTACAGGGTAGATGGGTGCGAATACTTCACGAACGATCGTGTCAAATCTTTGGGGATTTGTCGCCCCTCTATTTTTTCTTATTTCCACATCTCTATCCATCTTCCGTCATCTCCTTGGTGGATTTTGTATTGCGTTATTCCGACACTTTCAAGTAATGCGGCATAATCTCTCTTCATGCCGTCTCCATGCTGTTTCGTACGTCCGTTAAAAGGTTTCATACCGAGTTCTTGACGTTTTTTATTAATCTGCTCCAAGATTTCAGGACTACCTTTGCCGCCCCCGACATACGCCTTGCCTCCTTTTTTCATAACACGGTAAATCTCACTGAGCCCTTTTGCAGGATCTTTCCAAAACGGGATAGAACCGCGGCTAATGACCAGATCTATCGAATTATCATCCAAAGGGATGGCATGTACGTCTGCAAGGAGTGTTTTTGCACGTGCTTGGAGGGAATCTTCGATAATGTGCTGTTTTGCCTTCTCAAGTGCCTTTTCGGATATGTCTAAAAAGATAAAATCAAGATCCGTTATCTGTGCCAAAGAGAGCCCCATGTAGCCTCCGCCTGAACCGACATCCAGACAAATCCCTTTTGTTATCTGTGTAGTTTGCTTGATTTTATGTGCATAGTAGTCGTACATAGGTTTATGAATCCCTCTTGCAGTAATGTCATAATTTTCATGGCTTTTTTTGTCTGTTTTTGTCGTGCTTGGCAGATTTTCCGCTAAAGCTAAATTGAGCGGATTCATGGTGAGTACAATTGCTGCACACAAACTAAGTTTTGGGATTGTGAGTTTCATGTTTATTCTCCTGTGAATAGTGATTGAAGCTGCTCTTGCGTGAGCGATACATTTAAAAAGAGGTTGTAAAAATCTTGCGTCTCCTTGAGAATATCTATCTCATACTCTTTTGGATAAAGATGTGCCATAGCCCATTGAAGCCCTAGTATACGCATAAAAGAGGGCGGTCTGTCAAACCAGTTAAAAGGTTGTCTCGGAATAAGATAGACACGTTTGTTTTGCACGGCTCTCAAGTTCGACCAAAGAGGTTTATCGTAAATGGCATCGAAAAACATCTTCTCTTGTACGAGAATAATCTCAGGATCATATTGAAGCAGCGTCTCCATGGAGAGTTTTTCAAATCCTTTGTGACTTGATGTGTGGCATCTGTGGATATTGACATCTCCTGCGAGTCTTAAAAGTTCGACGTGGATAGAGTCGTCGCACTCCGTAGCAAGCCCGTCAAGCCCCTCTGCATAGTAAACTTTCGGTCTTTTATGCGCCTCTACGGATGCAACCGTTTTTGCGACTTTTTCAAAAACTGCTTGTGTATAAGCGGCAAGCTTTTCGCCTCTTTGCTCTTTGCCCAGGGCTTTGCCTAAAAAACGAAACACCTCCGGATACTCGGTGATCGATTCCTCTTTCGCATAAACAACGGGTGCATTTAAAAGTTTGAGGCGTTCCTCCTCTTTTTTCGTAAATTCATTTTGGTGCGACCACATAAGAATAAGGTCGGGTTTATACGATAGAAGAACCTCCAAATTTGCACCTTGTCCTGCTCCAAATATCCGTCCTATGGTAGGAAGCTCTTTCATTTTCGGGTGTAAAAAAGGCAGATTTTTTTTCTCTATGTTAAAAATCCATCCTACAAGAAGCGCCGGATCCATAGCATACAAAGCATAAGATCCATAGGGTGAAGGTGCATAGACTTTTGATGGGGCATCGGGGATAGTGACCTCTCTGCCCATCATATCTTGAACCATTTTTGCCTGAATATATGTACTAAAACCGACTAAAAAAAGAGCGAGAAAAAGCTTGTTCATAGTTGCCTCTTAAAACGCGAATGAGACTTCAGCACCTAAAGTGCGTCCGCGGTCGTAGTAATACCCCGTGGTGTATCGTGTCGCATATTGATCATTAGTGAGATTTCTTCCGTAAATTTTTACGGTTGTCGCTACGCCGTCCCATTTAAAATTGCGTGCTACATTGGCATCGATGCGTGTATAGTCGCCTAGACTGACATCGGTTGATACCCCCATAGCACTCGTAGAGCTAGAGTAGGGATCTGCTTTTTTTGCAGAGAGGTTAAAGAGATACTCCTCCCAAGTGTGACTGATGAACGCACTATAAATATTGCGCGGGCTTGAGATACCGATGCTATCGGATGCTATACATATATCACATTTCTGGTATGATCAAATCTTGTACAAACTCCTTATTCCATATATTATGTGCGTATCTAGCTCATTAATAATGAATTGGACCAATCATGATAAAGGAAAATATAGGATGAAGCAGCGTACAATACTTTTTATTATTCTCATCACCATATGTTCTCTTCCCTTGTATGCAGCGGAACTAACCTATGACATGTCTACCGGTAAGATATCGGGATTCGACCTCACGAATCCAGACAATCCTTTTACCCCCACTTCCTATGCTAACGCAACTGAGGTCTGGTCAAAGGCAGGATTTGTTGGAAGGCTCAACTATCGAGGAGGTCCTACCACACTCACTTTCAACAACACAGGCTCTGTAGCCACCGGAACTCAAAACAACAGATTCTATTTCACGTTC
>JAQUCZ010000036.1 GCA_028685945.1 Sulfurimonadaceae bacterium
TTAATCGCTTCCGCTATTAAGTCTCTCTGCTTGCTTAGTTTTCAATGATCTCAAACTCTCTAAAGGCTTCAACTCGAAGTCTCTCTAAGACTTTTTAAGGTCTCTTTGTTTGTGGACGGGAATTATAAGAGAATACTTCTTAAACAACACTTAAACGAAAAAGAAAATTTCACTTTTTTCTAAAATTCCACTTTTCTTCCTCTTTTGTTCCTATATCTATAATCCATCCGCCCCCTAAAAGCTTCATTCCGTCGTAGAAAACGGCTGCCTGCCCTTTGGCAACTCCGTAAACATTTTCTTTTAAACGTATATAAGCTTTTTCATCTTCTATTTTTACATGGCATGCTACAGCCTTGGTTCTATAGCGTAGTTTCACCGTCGTATCAAACTCTTTTTCATTGCTAAACATATTTAGATTATCAATCACGACATAGTTACATGCCAACTCCTCTTTTTTTCCGACGGTAATTCTATTATGCAGCGGATCTATATCTAATACATAGTGAGGGTCGTGTGCACCTTTAACACTAAAGCCTTTACGTTTTCCTATCGTGTAGTGCATATACCCTTTATGTTCTCCGACGACTCTCCCCTTTGTGTCCAAGACCTCTCCCGCTTGATCCACCTCTACATACTCTTTTAATATGTCGGTATACGTCGTTTCGACAAAGCATATTTCACTCGATTCACTTTGTAGTGCAAAAGACTCCAAACCTTTTATAGTAGAAGCAAGCTCTTTAATGTCTGATTTTTTTCTTACCCCTAAAGGAAAGATAAGGCGCGGCAAAATTGTTTTATCTACATAAAAAAGAAAATAGCTTTGATCTTTCGTATCATCCTCTGCCGCATAAAAATACTCTCCGTCGGTCCGGATATAGTGTCCCGTAGCAATATAGTCCGCACCGATGCTATCTGCAAATTTAACCATTTCGCCGAATTTGAGATTTCTGTTGCACAGTGCACAAGGGTTTGGCGTGCAGCCTGCTTTGTAGGTTTCTATAAAAGGTTGGAAAACTTTTTCGTTGAAAATATCTTGCAGGTCTAAAAGGTGGAGTTTGATACCGACAAAGTCGGCAGCTTTTTGCGCTCTGGCAAAGTGGATCTCATGGTAACCCGGCTTGGCATGGAGTTTCATATAAACCCCTTCCACGTCGTACCCTTCTTGTTGTAATAAGAGAGCGGTAACGGTCGAATCGACGCCGCCGCTCATCCCTACCAATACTTTTTTGTTTTTTTGCATAGTAAACCTTCATTTAAAAGAAAGAAATATATCGCACTTTCTTTTAAAATCGGTTCAATAATCGGTTTTAGCCTACCGCTCGATGTTTTTCTCTTTGGAAAAATCTAAAAGAGACTTGTAGTATTGCGTATCGTCAAGTCCGACATGTTTGAGCGCGTCTATTTGATTCAATAAAGAAACTTCGATCTCATTCACGACCGCTTCTAGGTCATCCGTCATCTTAATCATCTCGAGATCCTCTTTGTCAATCATCCCGTTAACGACCAATTTTGTGTCTATAAATTCCAAAAGCGGCTTATAAAAATCTTCCCCGACGATAAAAATCTTCACGCCCGTCACCTTTCTCGTTTGCACGAGGGTGAGCGCTTCAAACAGCTCATCAAGCGTTCCGTAACCCCCCGGAAAAATCACATATGCCATAGAGTATTTCACAAGCATCACTTTGCGCGAGAAAAAATAGTCAAAACGCAACTCTTTTGTCGTGTATTTATTGGCTATTTGCTCAAACGGTAAATCGATATTCAGTCCTATCGACTCGACCTCTTCATGCTCTTTTGCACCGCGGTTCGCCGCTTCCATAATCCCCGGACCGCCGCCCGTCATAATGTTAAAACCGCGCTCACCCAGCATTGAGGCAAGCTGCTGTGCTTTTTGGTAATAGTAATTATCTTCTTTGAGTCTTGCACTTCCGAAAATCGTAACCGTCGGTCCGAGTTCCCCCAAATCGTCAAACCCTTTGACAAAATCCGCCAAAATTCTAAAAACACTCCAAACGTCTGTTGATTTTATCTCACGTACATATTTTTTTGTTAATTCGTTCTTTTTTCTTTTCAAGTTATCCCTTTAACTGCGTCAATCTCTCTTTTTTCGTTCCGATGGTGGTAATCTGTACACCGAAGTTTCCATCGACTATCACCACCTCCCCTTGTGCTATCACATGGTTGTCCACCAAAATATCAAGAGGATCGTTGGCAAGTTGATTAAGCTCGATCACCGAACCTATATCCATATTCAAAACATCTTTAAGGAGCATTTTTTTCTGCCCTATTCTCACTCGTACGGGGAGTTTTACATCCATAATTAAAGAGATATTTTGCATCTCCTCGGCGGATAGGTGTGCATTTTTAGAGATCAGATCGCTTGTCGCACCGTTTGTTTGTTTTGACTCCATCGGTTTTTCCTCTTTCGCCCCGTATAAAGTGTTATAAAGACTTTCATCGATTATTAGCATCAGCAGTGACTCAATCGCATTGAGCCCGAACTGATACACGTACATTTTATAAAATTTTTCCAAGCTGATTTCGGGCTCGTCTTGCTTGAGCTTAATGTTCTCTATCTTAAAAGAAAGAGAGGGCATCTCTTTTTGCGCCGAAAGGGTATTGGAGATTGCACCCAAAATATTCGATACGATCTCTTTTGTCGCATCCAAATCATCATCGGTGACCTCTTCTCTCTCGCTTGCTTCCTCCCCCATCATCATATCCGAAAGAGCGGCAGCCAAATTCGGCGGTACGGCAACCATGGCATGTGCATTCACCGCCCCCGAAACGCTGACTTCCAAAAGGACGATAGGAGGGATGATATTTGAAATAATACTGAGATTTTGTTCCTCTTTGAGAGAAAGCGTCGGTGCTTCTCCGACGAGTGCCTCTATGGTACCGACCGTCTCATCTTCAAACAGTTTAATAAAATCGCTCATCTTTTAATCCTCAAATTCATCTTCCGTGTCATCCACGTTCTCTTCCTCTTGCGAAATAATATCTTTTACACCCGATATTTTTTCGTGACGCAGTTTTTCAAAGTTTTCCAATGCGCGTTTAACGGCATCTTTTTCGGTATCGACGATCTCGGTAATTTGGATCGATTTTCTAAACCTTCTTAGTCCGATCTCCCCTTTAAAACGCTCTTTACCGTCGATATATACCGTTACTATATCGTCTGCGGCAGAGGAGAGGCGAATGACGTCGTCCTCTTTTAGTTCCAAAACATCTCTTAGGGTCAGTTCGGAGGTTCCCAAATTCGCTTCCACGTTTACTTTTGCGCCCCCCAAGAGCACTTGAAGTTCTGTATTTCTACTTTTTTTCGAACTTGTTTCGTTGAGCATCAAATCTCTTGAAGCCAACTTTGGAAGTACGGGTTCGAGCGAAATAACGGGGTAACAGATATTCATCATCCCCGAACTGTGCCCGATAATAATCTCCATAACGACCATGACGACGATTTCGTTTTGTGCAACGATCTGTACGACGTTGGGGCTTGACTCTTTCGATTCGACACTGGGATAAACATCCATAACCGGTCCCCACGCCTCTTTGAGCGTACTCATCATAACCCGCAAAATGGTTTCAAAAAGGGAAAGTTCTATATCGGAAAACTCCCTGTTCGCATCAAAAGGTTCCCCTTTTCCCCCAAGAAGCCGATCGAGCATCGGGAACGCTATCGAAGGGTTGATCTCGATAACCCCGCTCCCCTCCAATGGCTTCATCGAAAAAACGTTAAACGACGTCGGGTTGGGAAGCGACATCAAAAATTCCCCGTAGGTCATCTGATCGACCGAATGCAGCTGTATCTCGACGATAGAGCGCATAATCGAAGATATCTGCGACGCGAGTGAACGCGCCATCTTATCGTGTACGCCGCGAAATGCGCGCAACTGTTCTTTAGAAACCCTATTGGGTCGTTTAAAATCGTAAAGGGTTACCTGTCTTTGAGGTAAGAGAGTGGTTTCACCGGAACTCTCAAGAACGTCGTCTCCTTCATCTTCGACAACATCCAAGAGCGCATCTATCTCCTCTTGTGAAAGTATATCCGCCATTTTATGCTCCTATACTTTCTCGTATTTTATGCAGTACCGATTTATGGATCTGCGAAATTCTCGACTCGGTGATATGCA
The DNA here is from genome assembly GCA_028685945.1 of Sulfurimonadaceae bacterium. Lineage (GTDB taxonomy): Bacteria > Campylobacterota > Campylobacteria > Campylobacterales > Sulfurimonadaceae > Sulfurimonas. The sequence goes on from JAQUCZ010000036.1 coordinate 4,134, forward strand.
ACAACTCACTGATCTCCTTAAGTGTCAACTCTTCAAAATAATAAAATTGTATAATCAACTGCTCTCGCTCATCGTAGTGAGAAAGAACATCTTTAATCACCTCGATAAGCTCCTCACGCTCAATCGTCGCAAGTGCAGCCCCCTCATCGCCTACGTGCAGCTGATCCGAAAGGGGCATAACGGTATAAATTGAAGAAGCCACTCTTGCTTCGCGTATTTTTTCGACCTCTTCATGCAACATCTCGGCAAGCTCTTCATCGCTCGGTTCTTCATCGTGCAGAGTTCTGTACTCTTCTATGGCATGTTCGATCAATTTGATAAGTTTTCTGTTAGAACGGCTTACGACGTCAAGGCTTCGCAAATAATCAAGCATCGCTCCGTAAACCCTTTTTTTTGCATAACCCCAAAAAGAGTCGTTTAGCGTTTCGTTGTATCTTCGGGCGAGTTTTATAAGCTCTTCCGTTCCGATTGCCGCTAAATCCATAAAATCAACGGAGCTAGGCAGCCTCTCTTTAAGCCGAAATGCCATCGCTTTGACAGCGGGAAGATACTGGATGGCAAGCTCATCCTCTTGATGTTTAATATCCTCTAGGTAGCCGTTTTTCATGCGCTTGCCCTCGAAGCATCTTCGGAGTTCATTTTAATCGCTATATCGGTGATTTTGCTCGCCGCATCTATGATCTTTTCACGCTTATTGATCTCTTTGACAAACATATCCAACTCTTTTTCATGGATCTCTTTTGGAAAATTGTAGGTTTTTGCAGCCATCGTACGAAAATAAAGTGCAATAATAACATGGGAAAACAGATAAAAAAACGTCGTAATAAAAAAAGTATATAAAAGCAGACCTTCGGCATCGAAAGATTTCAAGACACCGAATATTATCCCTACGAAAAAACCTTGAACAGTAAAAAAATAGACAAAGTTCTCACCTAACATTTTGTATACCCTGAAAAAGATTAAAAGTGGTCGATCAAGCGTCTAAACAAGCCACTTAAGCCACTTTCATTTGAACCAACTAGCACGTTACGTTCCAACTTGGAGGCGATTTTATTCGCTATAGCCACGATATCTCTGCTTGGCTGCGACGTCGGATGAGCCACGCTAAAGAGCGCTCTTTGCTTTACCGAAGAGGAAACTTTCACGTCTTCGTTGATTTTTCCCAAAAGGTGCAACTGTAGATCGTGTTTGATATTAACGTCGGCAACTTTTTTAATTTTGTTAAAAACGCCCTGCGCCTCTTTATCGTTTTTCACCTGATTCAAAATCATTCCGATATCGTTGCGCAAAACCGCTACCGTCTTGATGGTGGCATACGCATCGGTAATGGCCGCCGGATCGGGAACCGTCACCACGATGACGTCGTCGGCGGCTTTTAAAAACATCTGAATATGCTCCCCGATCCCCGCACCCGTATCGATAATCATCACGTCGAGTTTGTCCAGAACCTGCGCTTCTTCCATAAAACGATCAAAAAGTGCCATGTTGGAAAACTTCAGTATCTCGTCGCCGCTCTCGCCGGGAATCAGTATCAGATTTCTCGTAATAGGAATAAGTATCTCGCCTACGGTAGCTTCCCCGCGCAGAACATGCAGAATATTTTTTTTCACTTTCACGTTGAACATCACGTCCAAATTCGCCAAACCGATATCCGCATCGAAAATACCGACGTTCAACCCGCTTTGAGCAAGCACATAGGCAAGGTTTGAGCTGATAGTGCTTTTTCCCACGCCCCCCTTACCGCTGGTGATAGCGACGAATCTTGTTTTTTTCGATCTTTTTGGGGCGGATTCCGCTACAAGTTTCTCTAATTTTTCCGCTTGATGCCCGTTCATGCTTTGCTCCGATTAAAACCGTTTAATAAACACTCGACTAAAAAGTCACTGCTTGCGCACACTAAATCCTCGGGCACCTCCTGCCCCACCGAAAAGTAGCTGATCGGCTTTCGCGTCTGAAACACTAGCGAAAAAATATTACCGAATCCTCTCGTCTCGTCAAGCTTGGTAAACATCATCGTATCGATGTTCAAAGCCTCGAAATTCTCATACGTCGCCTTGAGATCTTCGTATTTGATCGAACTCGGCATTACCAGTACGACGTCGATGCTAAACTCCGTATCGTTGGCATGTAAACATTCGTAAATCTTTTCGATCTTTACCTTGTCGTAGGGGCTTGAACCCATCGTATCGATCAAAATATAGTCGCAATAGCGCAGAGAGTTCAGCGCACTCGAAAATTCGGGAGGACCCACGACCGTCTCGATCCCTAGTTTCATCATCCTTGCATACTGCATCAGCTGCTCTACCGCGCCGATACGGTAGGTATCGAGCACCACAAGCCCCACTTTGTATTTTTTCTGCATCAAAAACGAATAGCGTGCGGCAAGTTTGGCGATCGAGGTTGTTTTTCCTACACCCGTAGGTCCCACAAGCATAATCACCTTTTTCGTGCCGTGCTCAGGCGGCGTTTCCAAGCGGATCGGTATCATTTTGCGCAACAGAGTTTGAAAATAACGCTTCACCGTTGCCGAATTTTCCCGCATCTTAAACGGCATGTGCTCCAGCGTCATCTGCATGATCGCATCGAGATGCTCATGATTCATGCCGCTCTCTTTGGCAAGCTTGTATATCTCGGCAAACTCGGGCGGTATTGCATTTTGAAGCGCGGGTGCTTTTTCCTCCCAAAACATATTTTGGATCAGCTTTACTTTGTCGCTGAGTTTATGAAGCTCGGTTTTAATCTCTTTAAGCTCTTTTGGTTCTTGGTAAGGCTGCGGTTTGGGTATGCCGTATTCGTAAAGCGGATCGGTTACGTCTGCTATTTTGGAAATTTGCTGTGCCGCACTCGAGATATCGAATAAAATATCCTCACTCTCTTTTAAAAGAGGTTTTTGCTTCTCAAGCGGCTTATGTTGTGCTCTCGGTGCAGGTTTTTGGGATTTTTGGGTGTTTTTTGCCAAAGCATCCTCATCGATCCCGATCACCATCTCGTACAAAGCCTCTTTCCCCAAAGCTTTTTTCTGGATCTCTCTGGTTTCGATAACGACCCCCTCGTCGCCGATCTGCTCTTTGGCACGTTTAAGGGCTTCTGAAGGGGTTTTTCCTGTAAATGTTACTATTTTCATTTTCTGAGTTCCGACAATGGTATCACCACACTTTCTCGCTCAAACCAATGGGGGTGCGGAATAGTGAGATTATGTTTTTTTACGATTTCATCGTTAAAGAAGATTATATCCAAATCGAGCGTCCTTGGGGCATTTGCAAAACTTCTTTTGCGCAAAAAACGCTTCTCGACCCCCATAAGGTATCGCAAAAACGCTACGGGTCTCATATCTACCCCCAGAACCATCACGCAGTTGTAAAAATCTTCTTGTTCGCGAAATCCAAACGGCGGATTTTTCAAAAGGGGAGAAACTTCCAAAAGTTCCACTCTGTTGTCTCGTTTAAAAAAATGGATCAAGTGCACAATACGCCGTTTCACGTCTCCGACGTTTCCGCCCACGCCTACAACTGTTTTATATCTGCGGGGGCTTTGTTGTTCGTATCTGCAAAGCAAGTGTTTGTTTTTAAAAAGTATCAAACTCTCCGAGAGCTTACGTTGCAGGTACATCGGCTACTTTGCTTGGGCTGCTGCGTGAGCCTCTTGCGCCGCTTTGATCTCGTTGAGGATTTGAAGCATCCCGATCATAGCTAAATGGTACCCAAACGGCCCAAACCCTACGATAGAAGAAGCGCATACGGGTGCGATCATATTTGTTTTTCTAAACTCTTCACGGCGGTGGATGTTGCTGATGTGTACTTCGATCGTAGGGATAGCAACCGCC
>JAQUCZ010000037.1 GCA_028685945.1 Sulfurimonadaceae bacterium
TACAGCGGACGCCGCAAACACTATAGAAAAGCTAAAGAGCAATTAGAACGCTCAATGTACTACTCATTCCGTGACCGTAAGCAAAAGAAACGTGAGTTCCGTAAATTATGGATCATTCGTATCAATGCTGCTTGCCGCTTAAACGGAATGAACTACTCTTCATTCATTAACGGACTAAACAAAGCTGGCATCGAGCTTGACCGTAAAATTCTTGCTGACATGGCAATGAATGACGCAGCAGCATTCTCTGCAGTTGCAAAATCAGCCAAAGCGGCACTTAGCAAATAAGCTAAACCTTTTTTCTTTCCGCACTTTTCGTGCGGGAAAATCTCCCTTACTTTCGCTTCTTTTATCTTTCAAGTCTATTTATGTATAATTGTCTCACTTGAATCTTTACGAGGGATTTTCTCATGCAGATGGCACAAAAACTTTCCAAAGAACTTGAAAATATGCAAAATGTAGCATTCGGTTATCTGTTCGGTTCTTTTGCAGAAGGGCAAGAACGAGCAACAAGCGATGTCGATGTGGCTTTATATTTGGTGCATAATTCTTTAGATGCACGTTTGCAGATTATTTACGAGCTCTCGAAAAAATTGCAAAAAGAGGTGGACTTAGTCGTTTTAAACGATCTGAAAAATGTTTATTTGCTTGAATCTATTTTAAACAAAGGGATTGTTCTTAAAGATAATACGAGCAGAATAGACTTTGAACTTGCAAAACAGCATGAAATACTTGATTACAAATCTTTTAAAAAGATGATTAATGCTGCATAAAATTGATGCTAAAATCTCAAGAATACGCTACTATTTAAAGCTTTTACGAGAGTATAAATCGGAATGCAAAGAGCGTTTTTTACAAGATCCCATGTTTGAAGGTGCGCTTTTGCACTACCTCTATTTGGCGAGTGACGGGTCGATTACACTTGCAGAGATGGTAATTAAATATAAGGGACTCCAATCTCCACAAAGCTATTATGAAGCTATCGATATTTTAGGTGAAAACGGCATATTGCCTAAAGAATTTGCCTATAGTTTTGCAAAGATTGCTTCGTTTAGAAATTTTTTGGCACATGATTATGAGAAGGTTGATTATCTTGTTATTTGTGACGAAGTACTTCAAAAATTAGATGACATTGAAAACTATTTGCAGCACATAGAAAAGGTCGTATAATATTTAGATATTTTTTATGCATCTATTGAAATTTTTTTTGCTGAATTTTTCTTAATTTATTTTGTTATATAATAATATTTTTTATATACAACAACCCTTTTAGATGATTTTTCAATTTTTAAAAACTCGTATTAACAGTGATGTTTGTGTTCAATTGGGAGGCAAATGATAGTTTTACATTTCATAATTGCAATAGCCTATGTAGTGCTGTTTAGTATTTTGTTATATGGTTATATACTTTTTTTCAAATGGCTTTGGCGCGTTACTCTTTATGTTCGTATAAAGTATAAAAACTTTACTAATCGCAAAGAGCCTGAAAAGTGTCATGTCGTAAATCGACATGAATATTTTAAAAATGGTTTGATGGTTTTATTAGACAAAAAGAAAAATTTAGCGTTATTAGCTATCTTACTTGTTTTGACGCTTACTATCTTTGTGCAACATCTTTCGCAGAATACAACTGATGCAAACAAACATCTAAATGCAAAACAATACTTTGCAGTAGGTGAAACGGCGAACACTTTTAAACTTGCAACACTCAATTTTTTACATCCTGATTTCCCTCTATTGATACCTGTGGAATGGTTTCAAAAATTAGTTTATTGGCATGGAACATTTTTGTTACCAAAAAACGATGATGAAAAATACTTGTGGCAACAACTTTGGTTTTATAACCCTTACACGATTACACAAACTCCTCCATGGGGTTATAGTGCTAAACCATTCACACCTTTGTATAATAATAAGCATTTCACTGAAACATATAATGGTTTTATGACTTCTTTTGAGAAAGTAATGGATGGCAATATAAGTGATCAAAAGCTTTTTTATGATGTAGTGCCAAGAGATATCAATTCGAATTTAGAATTTGCCATTATCTTTCAAAGGCATCAAGATTCCCTTCGTATGTCAGGTGAAGCAGGTGTAATTATGGCAAGAGAAGCAAAATACCAAAAACAGACTGATAACCTTTATCGTTACAGTAAGATTGCACAACAATGGTGGAAAGATGAAATAATTCCTAAAAATATTAGAACACTAAAGGAACAACAGCTTACTTTTTTAGAGGCTAAATTAACGATTAGCACAAGTAAATTATTTGAGCATTTAATGCTTCATGTAACAAAGTGTGATGATCCTCTTTTAGATGAATATTTACAAGACCGTATGAATTTAAATGAGGCACTTACCCCTGAATATAAAGCTCGATTTTCGATGATGTTGCAAACATACCGTTCAATGTTTTTTCAGTATCTGATAGAAAAGTACTGTCAAATGGAGTTTCTTGTCTCAGCAGATGGCAAACATAAGAACATGAAACGTTGGGGTTATATAGAAGATCAAGAAACCAACCTAAGAATAGGTACAGGGTACGATTTGCAAACGAACGAGAATAATACAACATTAGCACCATTATTTGACGCTTTAACTGAGGCAAATACTACAAAAGTTTCACAAGAGCTTCAAACAAAACAGTTAAATGTTGATGTTCGCTTTTTTGGAGATAAAACACCTCTGCATTATGCCGCATATCACAATGACTTGCCTACCATCGAATTATTACTTCAAAAAGGTGCAGATATTAATGCACAGGATAAAGCTAAAAAAATTCCCTTGCAATATGCAATAGAAAATTATAGCTATGAAGCCACAAAATACTTGCTTGAACATAATAGTTCCCATAAGTGGGTTACTGAAAATATTAGAAAAGGGAGAAGTTGGGATGGAGAATTATGCCAAACAGCATGGGAATATTTAATGACATTTGGACAACAAGGAGTAGAGACAATAAAAATTGTTGAATTAATAAAATTATTAATCCTCCATGATGTTGACTTGTTTAAAGATGCGCAACGATGTAAAGGAATGGGTAACTTGCATTTTAGTGTTTCTGGTGCAGGTATTCAAAAAGGTAATGAAACAGAAGCAAAAGTAGAAATTATAAAAATGCTTTTAGAAAAAGGATTGGATTATAAAGCCAAAAATTGTTTTGGTGAAACTCCATATCAAAATGCTGTGCAACAATATTCATGGATGCACTTAGTATTTGAACCGTATATGAGTGTGGAAGATAAAAAATATTTTAAAAATACAACAAGGAGATAGAAATGGCACAAATAAAAAATCTTTTAACTCTTTCGTATCGCCTCGATCCACTCTTTCATCTTTTTTTCATACCCTATCTCTTTAAACTCTACAAACGTGAGCGGTTTTGCTAGGTATTGTTGCTTGACGTAACCGCCGAAATCGTGGGGGTAGAGGTAGCCTTTGTGTTGCTGCCCCAGATGTTTTGGCACTTCGAGCATTACGCCGTTGTTCACCGCTTGCAAAGCCGCGTTGATGGCGTTGTAGGCGGAGTTTGATTTGGGTGAGGCGCAGAGGTAGATCACCGCTTGGGCGAGGATGATGCGCGCTTCTGGGTAGCCGATCTTACTCACGCTTGTAAGGCACGATGTGCAGAGGGTGAGCGCTTGGGGGTTGGCATTGCCTACGTCTTCGCTGGCTAGTATCACCAAACGGCGGGCGATAAAGTCGGCACTCTCTCCGCCGTCTATGAGGCGGGCTAGGTAGTAGATCGCCGCATTGGCATCGCTGCCGCGGATCGATTTGATCATTGCGCTTGTGAGGTCGTAGTGTACCCCCGCTTCGCTGCTTCCCGCACTCAGCGCGCTGGGTCGGAGCGATTTGAGAATCTCGAGGGTGATATTTTCGGAGATATTGCTTGCAAACTCCAAAAGCTTGAGCATCGCCCGTGCGTCGCCGCCGCTGCTTGCTACCAAATATTCCGCGGCGTCCTCTTGGCATGTGAGGTTTGCATTCGTACATGCCAAGACTAAAAGTCGGTGCAAAGCGTCGTTATTGATGTGTTTGATCTCAAAAAGCATTGAACGGGAGCGGATGGCGGCGGTAAGGGAAAAGAAAGGGTTTTCGGTGGAAGCCCCTATGATAAGTACCGAGTTGTTTTCCATAACGGGGAGCAAAACTTCCTGCTGATTCTTTGCCAAACGGTGCACTTCGTCGATGAAAATAAGGGGACGCTCCAGCGTATTTTTATAGGTATCGAAGATTTTGCGCAGGTTTTCGATTTTGAGCGAGGTGGCGTTAAATTCGTAAAACGGCAATTCCATGGCATGTGCGATAACGCGTGCCAAAGAGGTTTTGCCGCACCCCGCAGGGCCGTAAAAAAAGCTGTGTCCGAGGGCTTTTTTTTCGCAAAGGGTGCGAAGCGGAGCGTTTTTGGAGGTGAGGTGCTCCTGCCCGACTATCGCATCGAAACTTTTTGGGCGTAGCAGGTGGGTGAAATCTGCCAAAGCCTTATCCGGCGATCACTTTGATAATCACTTCGCGCTCTTGGCGCGGTCCGTCGAACTCGCCGAAGAAAATCCCCTGCCATTTGCCGAGTAACAATTTTGCATTGACGACGGGGATGGAGACGGAGTTGCCCATGCGTGAGCTTTTAAGATGCGCCGCGGCATTTTCGCCCACGTGGAGGTAATGCGCATCGTTTGGCGCAATACGGTTGAGGGAATTTAGCAAGTCGCGGCGAAGCGCTTGATCTTGGTTTTCAAACATAAAAACGCTCGCAGTGGTGTGGGGTGTAAACACGACACACACACCGTCTTTGATACCCGACATGATTACCGCTTCGGCCACCTCTTTAGAGATATCCATCAGTTGTGTTTTGTGGCTAGTTGGGAACTTCATTGTTTTCATTTTTTAGGCTTTCCTTTTGGTTGAAATTTCGCTTTTTCTCTTTCTTTTGATTGCGGCTTTTTTTTACTCGTCTCTTTCGTTTTCTCTTGAGGTTTTGCATCCCCTAGCGCTTTGGGTTTTGCTTTCTCTTTGGCTTTTTTCTCTTCATCTCTTAAAAAGGTGTGCAGCGCCGAGTATTCGCTTCGGGTTAAAAATCGTGTTTTACCCGTTGGGAGGTTGTTAAGCTCTATTTCTGCAAAACTGACACGTTTAAGGTCGGTTACCTCTGCGCCGAAGTGGGCGAAAAAGCGTCTAAGTTCGCGGTTTTGCCCCTCTGCAATGGCGACTTTGAGGGTCGAGAAGTTGTGGGCATTTTTGTCTATTTTATACCCTATAAACGGGGCAAAGGTCATCGAGGTGATTTTGGTCATGGCATGTGCGCCTGCGGTTGCGTCTTCGAGGGTCAGCCCTTCGAGCATCGCCGCTTCCATCTCGGGGGTGATGGGACCCTTGATTTTGATTTTATAGACGCGTTGGAGGTTGGACGTCATAAGCGCCGTTGCTATTTTGGATGCGTCGGTGAGGAGCAAAACCCCCTCGCTGGCGAAGTCGAGACGCCCTACGGGGATAAAATGTTTATACTCTTTTGCAAGGGTATCGTAGATGGTGCGTCGCCCTTTTGGGTCGCTTTTGGTGACGAGCTCCCCTTTGGGTTTGTTGTAGACGATCACGGTGTATTTTTCGCTCGGGGCTACTTTTTTGCCGCTAATGTAAACTTCGTCGTGTGCTTCGTCTACCTGTGTTGCGGGGTTAGTTTGGATCTCTCCGTTGATGCGGACGTACCCTTTTTGGATCGCTTCGTCCGCTTCGCGGCGTGAGTAACTGGAGTGGTGTGCTATATATTTGTTGAGTCGGATCATGAAATCCCTTTTTCGATTAATGTATGAATATGAAGGACGCCTTGAATCTTTTTCTCTTTATCGGTAATTGCGAGGAGTTGGATCTTTTTCTCTTCGATGAGCACGAGGGCTTCGCTTGCTAAAACGGAAGCGTCGTCGATCGTTTTTGGATTGTGGGTTGCGTATTTGAGCACGTTGTCATCTAATGAAAAATCCTCACGCATCAGCGCGCGGCGGATATCGCCGTCGCTCATAAGAGCGATAAGCTTACGGTCTGCATCGACAATCAACACGGTGCCCAAACGCCCCTCTCCGATCGCTACGATCGCCTCTTTGACGCTGGCATGTTGCGAGACGATAGGGAGGTTTTTGGTCTGCATCAGATCGCTTACTTTGATAAACAGCCTTTTACCCAATGCACCGCCCGGATGAAACGACGCAAAATCGCTTTTTTGAAAGTTGCGCGCCCTCATCAAACACACCGCCAACGCATCGCCGAGGGCGAGGGTGAGGGTGGTGGAGCTTGTGGGTGCCACATCGAGAGGACATGCCTCTTTTTCGATCTCTACTTTGAGCACGATATCGCTAAAACGCCCGAGGGTGGAAGCGGCGTTTTTGGTCATCCCGATAACGGGGGTACCAAAACGCTTGATATGGGGGAGGATGGAGCTAAGCTCTTCGCTTTCGCCGCTGTAGCTGATTGCCAAAACGACGTCGTTTTTGCCGATCATCCCCAAATCTCCGTGGAGTGCTTCTGTCGGGTGCAGAAAAAAGCTCGGCGTACCCGTAGATGCAAAGGTCGCGGCTATTTTGGCGCCGATGAGCCCCGATTTTCCTACGCCGCTCACAATCAGTTTGCCTTGGCATGCAAGGATCGTCTCGACCGCTTTTTCGATATTCTCGTCTATTTGCGAGGCGGCTTTTAGGAGGGTTTGGGCTTCGATGGTAAGTGTTTCTTGTGCTATTGCTTTATAATTCATAAGCGTGATTATAGCGTGTTTTCACACCATTGCAGCCCCGATTCGTATCCGAGATCGTACCCTTTTTGCAAATCGGCGAGGGTGTGCATTTTTATCTGAGAAAGTTCGTTCGGCGAGATGTACCATGTAGAGTTTTCCCTGTCTTTTTTGGCGTTGGCGGTGATGAGAAAATCGTACGCTTTGAGCGCGATGGTCTTAAAATCGCTCTTGGCGTCGATGGTAAGGGGTGGGTGGAGGTTGATCGAGAGGATGGGGAGGTTGTATTGAAGCAGCGGCGTCGTGGGCAAAAGCTCTAAAAAACCGCCGTCTGCAAGCATCTTCCCCTCGTAGGGGATCGGCTCGAAAAATGGAAGGAGCGCGCAGGAAGCGAGGATCAGCTTTTTCCCCTCGCCGCTGTTAAAAAAGATCGCTTCGTTTGCGTTGATATCGGTGGCGCAGACGTAGAGGGGGATTTGGGTTTGGCTTAGGTCGTTAAGGGGGAAAATTTTGTCGAACAAAGGGCTTTTCGTGTCAATTTTTATGAGCGATTTTTTAAACCATCCGAATCGAAACACCTTGCGAAAGGGTTTGGATTTTAAAACCTCCAACGCCTCTTTGGGTGCGATGCCGCATGCCAAGACACCCCCCGCGATCGCTCCTGCACTCGTGCCGCTCACCGCGGCGATGCGGACGTTGTTTTCCAAAAGCGCTTGGATAAACCCAAGATGGAAACTCCCGCGCGCAGCCCCTCCCGAGAGAGCGAGTGCGATCGTTAGTGTTGGTTGGGTTGGAGGCGTATTATTTTCCATTCTCCCTCGAGTGTCTCGACCACTGCGGTGCAATTTTCGACCCAGTCGCCGCAATTGAGGTAGATTATACCATCGATCATTTTATGTTCCGCTTTATGGATATGCCCGCAGATAATCCCGTCGTAGCCTAGCTCTTTGGCATGTACGGCAAGCACCTCTTCAAACCCCGTAATGAAATTGAGCGAGGTTTTTACGCTCTCTTTGGCGTATTTTGAGAGCGACCAGTAGCGGTTGATGCGAAAGAGTTTGCGGATGCGGTTGATGAGGGCATTGCAGTATAAAAGCATGTCGTAGCCAAGGTCGCCGATATGGGTGAGCC
>JAQUCZ010000038.1 GCA_028685945.1 Sulfurimonadaceae bacterium
TTCAAAGAACGAAGGCATCAAAAACATATCGCTTCCCGCCTCAATTTTGTGCGCAAGCTCATCGCTGTAGCCCACGTAAACCCTAAAGTTGCCTCGATGCGCCGAGAGATCGCTAAAAAACCCCTCCGCCCACTTTTCGCCCGTTCCCAGCATCACGATCTGCACGTCGTGATCGAGTATCCCGTTGATGGCGCTTGCAATGAGCCCTATCCCCTTTTGTTCTGCAAAGCGCCCCACAAAACCGATGAGTGCGACATCGTCGCGCACCTCTAACACGAAACGCTTTTGCAGATCGCGCTTGGCTTCAAGCTTGCCGCCCAGATCGTGCGCATCGAAATTTTGCACCAAATAGGGATCGCTCGCGGGGTTCCACTCATCGTAATCAACCCCGTTTAAAATCCCGAACACCTTATGGGCATGCCCCCGAATGTGCCCGTCCAGCCCGAAACCAAACTCGGGGGTTTGTATCTCTTGGGCATATTTGTGCGACACCGTGGTCACCGCATCGGCATTAAAAATACCGCATTTAAGCAGGTTGACGCTATCAAAACTCTCGCACTCGTGCGGGTTGAAATGATCCCATCCCACCTCCATAACATCAATTGCCCCTTTAAAAAAGTGCCCCTGATGCTGCATATTGTGAATGGTGAGCACCGAAGCGGCGTGAGCGAAATCGTGTACGAAACGGGTCTTTGCCAAAAGGGGGAGTGCGGCGGTATGCCAGTCGTTGGCATGTATAATATCGGGAACAAAGTCTAGCATCTTGCACAGCTGCAACGCCGCTTTTGAGAAAAACAAAAAGCGGTTGTCGTTGTCACGGTACGACTCGCCGTTGTCGTCGTAAAGCCCGTGGCGCCCGAAATAAAGCTCAAAATCTATAAAATAAACACGCACGTTGCTCTTGGGCATGAGGGTGGTATACACCCCCGCCCAAAACTCCCCCATAGGTCCCATCGGAACGCCCAAAGGTGCGGGAAGCTTTTCGAGTTTTGCAGGGTCTATTTTATAATAGCGCGGCATCACTACGATCACGTTGTGCCCCCGTGCACCGAGTGCTTTAGGCAATGCCGAAGCCACATCCGCAAGCCCGCCCGTTTTGGCAAATCCCGCAACTTCCGAAGCGGCAAAAAGTATATTTAATTTTTTCTCATTCATTTGTATCCTTTAAAAGATATGCACCTTTAAGCGGCGCATCTTCGATAGTCGTTTGTACGATTTTTAGCCCCTCCAAACTCACGCCAAGCGCATAAAGAGGGATGTTTTGCAAAATAATTTCATATAAAAAAGGGTTGTTTTCGATCACCCCGCCCCCTAAAACCAAAACTTTGGGGTTAAAGAGCGTTACCACGGTGCCAAGAGCCGCAAGAAGCGCTTTGATAAACTCCTCGTAAACCTCCTTGGCATGTGCCGCTTCGCTTGTTCTAAGCGCTTCAAGCTCACACGACCCGAGCAGATAGTAACGGCTCCATTTCTCAAGCGCGCTTCCCGAAGCAAAAAGCTCTATACAGTTCTCTCTGCCGCACCCGCAGGCAAACGGCGCTTTTTTATACGGGATATGCCCCAGCTCCGTTGCTACGCTTGAAGCACCGCGAACAAGATTACCCCCGCTTAGCACCCCAAGCCCCAAGCCCGTGCCCACGTACACCGCGCAGATATCGCCGCTCTCATGCTCTTTTGCCTCCGCCAACACGGCACAGTTGAGATCGTTTTCGATAAGAACCTCGATTCCGTATTTTGCGGCAAAATATTTTTTGATATCGTGGCGATCTACCGTGATATTCGGCGCGGAGAGGATCACCCCCTCACGCACCTGCCCCGCGTAAGAGATACAGACAACCTCAATCGCGCCGTAGGTTGCAAGCACCTCTTCTATGTAAGCTGCCAACCCCTTTTCGCGGCTCTTGGCATGTAGGGTAGTAACGCACATGCCATGCTCGTAAATCTGTGCGCGAATCGAGGTTCCCCCCGCGTCTAAAACAAGTTTCACATCAGGCTCTTATAGAGGTTCAAATACTCTTGGGCACCTTGCGCAAAAGAGAAGTCGCATCCCATGTTTTGCTCTTGCCAAGCTTTGTATTTTTTGCTATTTTTTTTCAAAGCAAGCGCACGCGCAAACGCCTCCAAAAAAGCCTCTTTGGCGTAAGGTTCAAACACGATCCCTCTGCCGCAAAGCGCCTCCTCTTCATGCACGCTGTCTTTAAGCCCCCCTACCGAACGTACAAGAGGGATCGCACCGTAGCGCATCGCGATAAACTGCGTAAGCCCGCAGGGCTCGTAGCGCGAGGGGATCAACATGAAATCCGCTGCGGCGTAGGCTTGATGGGAGAGCGCTTCGTCATAGCCGTTGTGAAAATAAAAATTCTCGTACTTCCCGTTGTTTGCTTCCAAACGCTCTTTATACGACGCACTCCCCTCCCCTACGACATAGAGGTTGATCTTCTCCGCCAAAAGGCTCTCTAAGCTCTCAAGCACCAGATCGAGCCCCTTTTGCTCCGCCAAACGGCTGATCATCACAAACAAAGGTTTTCTTGGATCTTTCAGCGGCGTCGCTTTAAGAAACGCCGTTTTGTTTTGGTGTTTTGCATCGAGATTGTTTGCATCGTAGCGAAAGGGGATCAGCTTGTCTTTTTTGGGATTAAAATGGTTTTGGTCGATCCCGTTGAGAATCCCCGTAAGTTTCTTGGCATGCAGACGCACAAATCCATCCAGTCCGCATCCGTATTCGGGTGTTTGTATCTCTTGGGCATAGGAGGGGCTCACGCTCGTAAGCGCGTCGCACCATCCGATCCCCGCTTTTAAAAAGTTGACTTTGCCGTAAAACTCCAAACCGTCGCTATGAAAATGTTTGCTATCGATCCCCAAACGCGACAAAGCCCCCACCTCAAAAACCCCTTGGTAGGCAAGATTGTGGATCGTAAAGAGGGTTTTTATATCAAGTTCTCTCTCTTTGATAAAAAGTGCCGCCAATGCGCACTGCCAGTCGTTGAGATGCAGCAGCGAAACGTCAAGCAGACGGGCTAGTTCTACGATCGCCGCGGCAAAAATGCCGAATCGCAGATCGTTGTTGCTATAGTCCTCCCCCGCTTCGCCGTACATGCCAAGGGTTTCACTCAAAAGCGGGGCATCGACGAAATAGGTTACGACGCCGCTTTTTTCGAGTTTGTAAAAGTTTACCTCATGGCATGTGCCGCCCAAAAACACCTCGGCACGCTTAAAAGGTTTGAGCTTTTTCTTTTCGATAAAACTATAGCGCGGCATAACGCGCGAGAGCTCCACCCCCTCCTCTGCCGCAAGCGTCTCGCTAAGAGCACTAGAAACATCCGAAAGACCGCCGCTCTTGGCATGTGGAAAAATCTCGCTCGATGCAAATAAAACTTTCATCTTACTCCCCTTTTAGTAGTTTGGCGCAATCCTCGGGAGGCACGCTGTTGATAAAGGTCGATGTCGCCACCTCGAACCCGCCTACGCGGTAGATGCGCGGCGTGATACGGAGGCTAAAACGGTAATTTTCATCCATATATCCCATAAAAGTTTCGTTTTCAAAATTGGGATTTAGCGGCGGCAATCGGAAAAAAAGGTTGTAATCGAAGCGCCCGAGTTGTTTATGGAGGCTTTGGAACACTTTTTTGATAATCACGGAGAGATCGGTGGTATCTTTGCGGCTGCATGTGTTAAGACATCTGATATTTACCGAAGGAACGATCATCACCTCAAAAGGAAACGCGCTTGCATAGGGGCAAAATGCCACGAAATTCCCCACTTCGTGGATCACCCGCACTTTGGCGCTGATCTCGTTTTGGAGCACGTCTTCTATGATCCCGCGTCCGTGACGGCGATAGTACTTCATATTGCGTTCTAAAAACACGATCTCATCTTGAGGCATAACGGGAAGCGCAATGAGCTGCGTATGAGGGTGGTCTTGCGTCGCACCCGCATTGAGACCGAAATTTTTAAAGACGCTTAGATGGATAAGACGCTTATCGTTTTTAAGGTCGTTGATGCGTATGATGATGGTGCGCAACCAGTTTTCTATCTCTTGAGCTTCCAAGTCGCTCATATTGCAATCGTGGCACGGAGAATCGATAAGTATCTCATGCGCCCCTACTCCCGGGATCGACTCGAACATCCCCTCCCGTTTGGAGATATCGGCGAGTTCTATCTGCACCGCTTTGTAGATGTTGGGTACCACCCGCGTTTTCCACCCTGCAGAATTGGGTGCATTGTCGCGAAGTGCGAAAATTTCGTGGGGGGTCAGGTGTTCGTTACCGCTGCACAAAGGGCATGTACCGTTTCTTTCGCGCCCCAAACGTTTCGTGTTAATGCTGGGTCTGTGCAACCTCTCGGGTGCTATAAGGACATATTGGTTATGGACACGATCCAAACGTATTTCAGACATCTAAAAGCTCCAGTTCTAAACGTAAATTTGCTTTTGCTTCAAACGGGAAGCTCAAAACAAACGAAATCCCCTGCGCCACCTTGTCAAACCCCACTTCACTTTGGGAAACCGTGTGCAAAACATACGCAAACACGTCGCACTTTCTATCGGTTTTGATACGTAGCACCTGCTGCGTAAAATCATCGATGATTATAAGCGAATCGGTGCCGTATTCATGGAACCCTTCGCCGATAAGTTTGCCGTTAAACGTGGTTTTATAAGGGTGAGCAAAGTGAAAATTACACTCGATCGCATAAAAAAGTTTATGTTCGTACTGCGTCGTACATGCCATGGAGAGTTCTATTTTTTTCTCGGCAAACGAGTAGGATTTTTGCACCGACGTCTCATATTTGCGATCGAGGTATATCCCTCCGTCGCGTTTATAGGAGTTGTTTTTCTTATTGAATTCAAAAGGCTGGTTCGCAAAATCTCCCACTTCGTTAAACGTAAGGTTCTCAAACGTATAGAGGGTAAATTCGTTTTGGGAGAAATGGTCTATAAAAGAGAATTTCGGGTGCCAGTCAAAATGGAGCAGATGGGAAAGTTCCTGCCCCAGATCGGAGATATCTTTATGGATCGTCTCGATCTCGTCTTCGCGTTTGGGGGCGTGGATCACTACGGGTTTTGGATGTAAAATCTTCTCATGGTACGCCTCTTTGCGGCGCATAAGGGTATTTTGCCAGTTAAACAACGATGCCAAAGAACCAAACTCCACCATCTGTCCGCCGTGCTGCGAAGAAAACACCGCCGAAAGCTCGCTAGTGAGCACTTTAAGCTCTTCGTAGCCGTCTTTGTCGATATCAAGCACCTCGGTTTGGATCGTTTTTTTCGCTTGCGATTTCTCCAACTCTAAAAGGTAACGGTAGGCATTGTCGCGGAGGTTGGGCAGGTACAACCCTCCAAACACCCCGTGCCAAAATACGTCGTTGGTTTGAAGACGATAAAGCGCGTCTTTTACCCCTTTCTCCAAGCTCTCTTGCTTGAGGCTAAAGTAGAGCATTCGTTTATGCAGGTAGTTGCTCTCGTGGTATTTGGCAAAAAAGTTTTTCCAAATCCCCCCTTTTAAAAATGCAACCCCCAAGGTATCGAAATAGTTTTCGCCGAGTTTCTCTTTGAGTTCTTCGAGTGCAAGCGCTTGATGGGTGCGCAAGCTCCATTCTCCCATCTCGAAATAGGAGGTGTTGTTAAGATACGCAATCCCCAAAGAGCGTTTTTTCTGCTTGTAGGTGCTATAGTGCACGCTCTCGATCTCTTCGTGTGCCAAAACCGCTTCGACAAACCTCTCAAGCCATTTTTTGCCGTAGACCCAATCGTTTGTTTTTGGCCAAAGCCCGAATTTTTCGGCGTCGTCAAAAATGATCGCGGCGGAGTCTTTGCGTTTGCCGCATGCCAAGATCGTCTCGATAGAACGCTCGGGGCTAAAAAACGGAAGCGCATAGCGAAGCGCTTTGGAGATAGGAAAAAGCCCCAATTCCGCGCCCCCCTCTTCGGTGGTGTAGTAGCCGTCCATTTTGGCTGCGTCGTAGCCGCTGCTTAAAAAATGGTAATCGTCCACCACCACAAAATCAAGCCCGCATGAAACGATATCGGGAACGATAGAGGCTTCCCAAACCCTCTCGGTAAGCCACAGCCCTTTGGGTTTCGTGCCGAGATTTTTTTTGATGAACTTGCTCAGTTTTTCTATCTGCGCCACGCGATCGCGCGAAGGGATCGCGCTGAGTACCGGTTCATAATACCCCGCCCCGACCCATTCGATCGAACCGCTTTGTGTGAGTTTTTGCATATTTGCAAAAATATCGGGATGTTTTTGCATAATAAAATCCAAAAGCCACCCGCTGCAATGCACCGAAAATTTAAATTCCGGGTACTTTGCCATCGTCTCGAAAAAAGGTCTGTAACATAGCGCTACCGCCTCGTCCACCGCCTCGCCGAAGTTATCGACGGGTTGATGCATATGGATACCAAAGAGCAAAGATACCTTTTCCATCTGTTTTTCCTTTTTTAAATAAACCAGTTTTGGCTGTAATCGTGGGTAAGATCGATTTTAAGTTCCCCGAATCCCGGAAGCGTTTGGATCACGTTTGCATTGCTGATAAGCTCAAAGCGCAGCGAAATCTCACGCTCTTCGATCGCACTTTTTTCGATGCGCATCTCGATCCAGTTCCCGCATGCCACGACAACCCGAAGTGCGCCGAGGGATGCCTCGGTGGAGTTTTCCATTCTGATGCTCCCTTTGACGTTGATAGGGTCGATAATTATTAGCATCTCTTCGATCGCGGCTATATGGTGGTTCTCGGCTTGAAACGCAAAATAGAGATAATTTTTGTCCATCCCGTAAAGGATTTTTTTCACGATGCCTCTGTCGCGATCCATCGTCGAAAATATCTTCGATTCGTCGATAATACCGCAACCGATCCACTCGAAAAACGAATCGTGCAAGCCGTTGATCTCGGGGGATATATCCGATTGGGGTTTGAGCCAGAAGTTTTGGCTGCTCACCTCTTTGATGATCGGAATAAAAAGATCCGAAGGGGGCGTGATGCCGATAACGTCGTAGACGGCAATGAGATGGGAGCGGAAAAGCTCGTCAAACTCCATTCCGAATTCGGTGAAATGGTCATCCCCGTACCACCAAAACCAATCGGAACACTCCGCCGCCAAAAAGTGGGAGAGTATCCGTTCGTGACGCTCTAAGTCCAAAAGCGATTTATGGTGCTCGTAATCTTTTTTCGCCATATAGATAAGTTCCCAAGCACGGGTTTTTTCGCTGTGTCCCACCCACGTGTTAAGCTCTCCATGGATCCAGCTTCCCACCCCGAGGTTGGTAAGGGTACGGTGTTCAAGGCGGTAGATATCCTCCATCCGTAGCGTCTCGCACCACGGGGTGTTTTGAATATCTCCATAAAGCGCATCGAAAAAATCTAGCCCGTTGTTTTTAAAAAACTCCCAAGCGTTTTCCCCGTCTAAGATCACAAATACTTTTGGGTCGCTATGCGCCTCTTCAATGCGTCGCAGCTCCTCCATAAAGTGTCTGGATGCTTCATGCGGGCGTTTGTTGCGGTAGGTAAAGCCTATTAAGTCGCTGAGTGCCTTGTCGCGAAACACCATGCACATATCTCGGTATTTGTAGGAGCGGTAGAGATTCTCTCGGTTACGCGACCCTAAAGATTTGAACAAAATCTCCTCATCGGTCGCTATCCATGCCACGCCGCATTCGCTCAAAAGTTCCACGCTTTTTGGATCCACCGCACCCTCGGCAGGCCAAAACCCTTCGGGCCTAAAACCGAACGTTTCCTCAAAAAGCCCGATTGCACGCTCCACCTGCACCCTCGCATCATCCTCGAGCGAAACATGATCTTTGGGGATATTGGTACTCGGATTGGC
>JAQUCZ010000039.1 GCA_028685945.1 Sulfurimonadaceae bacterium
TGATGTACAGGCTTGCCGATTACGATCCGAGTGACGCGTACTACACCTATCTCAACGAGTTGCTCGAAGTGTGTGATACGCCGCTGCTCAAACCCCTTTTTACCTTGATAGAGCAGCTAGACGAAAACAAACACAAATTCGGCTGGATAGGGGATTACGAATCGTTTCTGATAGCACAGATTTTGCCGAGTATTAAAAATATGCTCCAAAAGCTAGAAGATGAAACGATCGAGCCGCTTTTAGGGATGATCGATATGTTTTTGCAGGAGTACAAACAGACGGTTGCCCACGAGTGTGCAAACAGAACGAGAACGATGCTCAAAGAGGAACTGGCAAACTGCTTTGACACACTTCAGGTTTGTGCTTTGAAATTTTTGCTTGAAAAAGAGGAGATCGACTTTGTTTTGGTAGGGATGAGAAAGCCTAGCTACGTGCATCAGGTATTATCATTGCAAGATTAAAAGGCGCGTCAAGTTTTAATTTTTATGGCATGTTAAGCGACTTTGTCATATTTTATACTTACTAAAAAAGAAAGATAATTAAAGGATATTTGATGATTCCATTTTCTGATGAAGAGCTGATCTCTCCTGTTAGAAATGTGATAGATAAAGTACGTCCCTCATTGGCACTCGATGGCGGAGATATAGATTTTATTACGGTTAAAAATGCAAAAGTATATGTACAATTAAAGGGTGCCTGCGTAGGGTGTGCAAGCAGCGGCACCACGTTAAAATACGGAGTAGAGAGACAACTTCGTATGGATATACATCCCGAGTTGGTCGTTGTAAACGTGCCCATCGGGATGGAAAACGATATAGAGAATTTATAAACAAAGAAAACGACATGAGTTCAATGAGTAAACACAAAACATTATCACAAGCCAAAGAGAGCTTTTCAAAGTCCGACTACAAAAAAGCGTTGGAGAAATTTGCCGCGGTTTTACAAAACTATCCAAACTCCAAAGAGGCGTATAATGGTGTCATACTTTCTGAAATGGCGTTAAGCGGCGAAGGGGGAGCGGAAGCTTTGTTCGACTACTACGAGATACTCAAAGAGGAGAACAAAGAGGAAGCGGATCTCATTATGAGCGAAATTCTTAAAAATATCGACGGTACCATCGAGAAGCTCAGTGAAGTTTTTGCCGAACCTCTGCGCGATAGACTCGAGCTTGAAGACGGTATTTTGTACGAGGATTTCAAAGCTATCGTGGAGAAAACGAACAATTTTAAAGAGACCTTTGAAAATATTATGTTCTCCACGCGCGTCATCATCACCCATAAAGCCGATTTCGTCGATTTCTTAAACAGATTGATCGAAAACGGTTTTAGCGAAATGGCGCTTTCCTATTTGGAAAATGCTCTTGCGGCGTATCCGACCGATATGGAGTTACACAAAGTGCTTAAAAAACTGGTAAAGGTAAAAAAGCTTGAAAATTAAACTCCCCGCGCAGCCTTTTGCATACGTCACCGACGACTCTTTAGAGTGTGACGCAGAGACTGCATTTTTACTCACCTCCCAAAACACAAAGTATTTGGCACATGCCAAAGAAAACAAAGCCCACTCTATCATCAAAATCACCGACATTGCCCCGCTTTTTGGGGTCGATAAAATCAAAATTATCGGTATTACGGGAACAAACGGCAAAACAACCGTAGCAAGTGCTATCTACTCATTTTTGCTTGATCTAGGGTACAAAGCCGCCATGCAAGGCACGCGCGGTTTTTTTATGAACGACGAAGTGGTCGAGGGGAAATCGCTGACGACCCCGAGTGTTTTGCACACCTACAAACATATTTACCAAGCGGTAGAAGCGGGATGCGAATATTTTATTATGGAAGTAAGCTCCCATGCCATCGTTCAAGAGCGTATCGAAGGGCTAAACTTCGCGCTCAAAATTTTGACCAATATCACCCAAGACCATCTCGATTTTCACAAAACGATCGAGGAATACACGGCGGTGAAAAACAGCTTTTTTGCCGATGAGAGCAAAAAACTGATCAACAAAGACGAGCCGCGTGCTTCGTTTAACATCAAAAACGCCTTTACCTACGGGATAGAAAACCCCGCTACCTACAAACTGATGGCATACTCGCTCAACGAAGCTTCAAGCGGGATTATCAAATATTTCGAGCAGATTGTCCCCTTTACCTCGTCGCTTCACGGATTTTTTAATCTTTACAACCTTCTTGCCGCTATCGGCGCGGTGCATATTCTCACGGGTAAAACCCTCGAGGAGATCACGGAAGTGGTCGATAACTTCGCAGGGGTGAGCGGCAGAATGGAGCAGGTGAGCCAAAACCCCAATGTTATCGTCGATTTTGCCCATACTCCCGACGGGATGCTCCAAGTGCTCAATGCCCTCAAAGAGAAAGAGCTTCTCGTGGTATTCGGTGCCGGCGGCGATCGTGACAGAACCAAACGCCCCCTTATGGGAAAAGTAGCGGCGACGCTGGCGAAAAAAGTTTTTATCACCAGCGACAACCCGCGCCATGAAGACCCCGAAGCGATCGTAGCGGATATTTTGGAGGGGATCGACGAGAAGAGCAACGTCGTCGTAGAACTCAACAGACGCAAAGCGATCGAAGCCGCACTCAAAGAGCAAAAAGAGGATGAAGTGGTGGTGATTTTAGGAAAAGGGGATGAAAACTATCAGATCATCTACGATCAAAAATTCCCCTTTGACGACAGAGAAACGGTTCGGGAGATTTTAGGGATACAACCCTAAAACCGTACGTTTATCCCCGCGTAGCCTACGTTGGCATGTGACTTGATTTTCGTGTCGGTCGTTGCTTGGTTGGAGCGCTCGTAGGAGATGTTTTTATACTCATACCCAAGCTGCAAATCGAAATGCTCGTTTAACGGAATAAACACCCCCGTTCCCAAAGTGAAGTGCCCGTGATGGATCGTGTCGCTTTGAGCTCCGTTTGTTTTACACGACCCGAACCCGAATCCCGCTTTGAGGTAAGGGTTTGCAAAAAGATCGAGGTTGAACGCTTTGAGCAATTCGACGCTTAAACCGTAGGTGTCGGTCTCGTTGTAGACATTTGATTTGGCATCTTTTTGGGTGTAATCAAAAGAGAACTCGACCGCATACGCATCGATATCCCCGTAGCCGATTTTAAACTTCGCGTGGTTGTAGGTTTTAGACTTGTAATTTGCATCGTCGAATTTTTCGCTCAAGAGACCAACGCCCGTCCCCACATAAAGTTTTGCCTCGCCGTAAAGGGCACATGCCAAGAGAAGAAAAGAGAGTATTTTTTTCAAGAGTTTCCGTCCGTTTGCTGAATTTTGCGCAATTATACCGCATTAAAACGAAGCGATAAATTATATTAACTATCTTAAAGAATGAAACTTGTTTCCTCGGTTGAGAATAGGCGGCGCTATTTTTTGCTATAATTGCGCAAAAATTTTAAGGATCAATGATTATGGGAATCCCACAACCGGCATTTTATATATTTAAATGTGAACAATCGGCACCTCCGGGGATGCCAAAACCATCGTGTGTAACGGCGCAAACTCAAGATTTATTCCAATACTTGGCGCAAAAATTGATGATGGAAGGCGTTATGGGTACGGTACAGCCTATCCGCACATCATGTATGAACCGTTGTAACGCAGGTCCCGTAATGCTTGTAGAACCGGGACATACAATGTATGCAGGGCTTACAAAAGAGAAGATCGATCGCATCGTTGCAGAACATATTCTCGGCGGCAACGTAGTGAGCGAGTATGTGATCAATCCTGAACTGTGGGATGAGCCTATCAGCCCCGCAGAGATGAAAAAACAGATGGGACGCTAAATGGTAATCGAGATGTTATACAGCAAAATCCACCGCGCTACCGTGACGGATGCCAACTTAAACTATGTCGGCTCAATCACGATCGATGAGGAGCTTTTGGAAGCTTCAAAGATGCGCGTAGGGCAAAAAGTGGAGATTTTAAACATCAACAACGGTGAGAGATTTTCAACCTACATTATTTTGGGCGAGCGCGGCAAACGCGATATCTGCCTTAACGGTGCGGCTGCGAGAAAAGTGCACAAAGGGGATAAAATCATCATCGTTGCCTATGCAACATATGATGAAAAAGAGCTTGATACATACAAGCCCAGAGTCGTTTTGGTCGACGATAATAACGACATAGACCACGTATTAGACGAGATTTAAAATGTTTGGTAATCTCGGTGATATGAGTAAAATGCTTGAGAGTATGCAAGAGAATGCCGCAAAACTCCAAGCGGAGCTTGAATCGAAAACCTTTAGCGTCAAAAGCGGCGGCGGTATGGTCGAGGTCGTGATGAACGGCAAGGGGGAAGTGGTCGATATCACCGTTGATGATTCGCTGATGCAAGACAAAGACTCTTTGCAAATCTTGCTCATAGGTGCGATAAACGACGCGTATAAAATGGTAGAACAAAACAAACAAAACTCTGCGATGGGGATGCTCTCGGGTTTGGGCGGGCTTAACCCTTTCGGAGCAAAATAAGTGCTGCGCTTTTTTGCGGCACTGAGTTTTTTCACCCTCTCCCTTATGGCATGCCAAGGGGGATTTGATGCTTGCATCGCCAAAACAAAAGCAACCTGCACGTTTGAGGGACAAACGCTAGAGATCCCTCTTAGCGCCACCCAATCGCTCGTTTATACACCCACTCCGCCCAAATCGGGCAAAATTTTAAAATACGACCCTTTTTTATCACTCTACCTCGTTGCAAAAAATGTGCGATCGAAATACTATTTCACGCTCAACAAACATCTCTCTTTGGGAGAAGCTTCCGTAACGCCGAAAATGGCGATCGAAGGCAAAATCACCCGAGCACAAATAGGACTAAACTCCCTTGCAAAAGCCAATGAAGCATTTTTTGCGCCGAGTCTGCTTCTTAATAGCTGCTGTTTTCTCGAAGGGATCGTGACACCTCGCGGGATCATCCAAAAAACTTACATTAAAAGATTTATAGAATCCAAAGAGAGCCGATACGGCGACATCGGGATACGACTCGATATAAAAAGTTCCCTGCCGCACATCGTGGCATGTGACCCTTTTTATAAAGAGAACCCCTTTGAAAAAGGGGATATTCTTCTTGAATTCGAAGGAAAAAAAATAGCTTCGGCATCGGAGGCGGCAGAGAAGATTTTATTTGCACCGATAGGTTCGAAACAACGCATCAAGGTGCAAAGAGGTTCGCAGATACTTACGTTTGAGGTAGTCGTTGCACAGCGTTTTGGCGGCGGGGTTCTCAGCGATACCTTTTTGGAATCTAAGGGAATTTTTCTCGACGATGCTTTGCGTGTCGTAGAGGTAAATAAAGAGCGCTTGGGTAGCGCTCTTGCGCCCGATGACCGCATACTCGGAGTAGACGGAACGATCGTGCGAACACAGCAGGAGTTACGCGAGAGTTTGGGTAAAGAGCAAGAGGGTGTAAATTTGCTTGTAGAAAGAGCAGGTTTTCAGTTTTTTGTACGGATAAATTAGTTAGAATTTCGCATGCAAAACTTTGAGAATTTTTTACTGAACTCCTTACCCGAATCGGAGAGTTTTCACCCCCATTACCAAGAGGCGCTTTGCGCAATGCTTGTGGCAGGCGGCAAGAGATTTCGTCCCGCGTTGCTTTTAGGCGTCGTCGAAGCGTACAATCCGTTGTTGCTTGAAGGTGCTTACCATGCCGCGTATGCAATCGAGCTGTTGCACACCTATTCGCTCATCCACGACGATCTGCCTGCGATGGACAATTCGCCGCTTCGCCGCGGCAAGCCGACGCTCCACGTGATTTACGACGAGGTGACCGCTATCTTGGTCGGAGATGCTCTTAATACCTATGCGTTCGAGGTGCTCTCAGAGGCTCCTTTTAGCGATTACACGAGGGTGCAACTGGTGCGCGAGCTGGCGTCTAACGGCGGGCTCAACGGGATGGTACTCGGGCAGGCGATCGATTGCTTTTTCGAGAACCAAAAGCTTGAGCTTGATGCGATCAAGATGCTCCATGCCAACAAGACGGGCAAACTGATCGCAGCCTCTTTGAAGATGGGTGCGATCATCGTCGGCAAAGAGGATTTGGGTGCAAAGCTTTACGATTTCGGGATGCGTTTGGGGCTTTTGTTCCAGATTCAAGACGATATTTTGGACGTAACCCAAAGCAGTGACGAGGCAGGAAAATTAACGAACAATGACGAAGCAAAAAATAGTTTCGTGACTATTTTGGGATTAGAGCGCGCGATGGAGGAAGCAGACACGTTGGCTGCAACTCTTTTGGAAGAGATGGAGGGGTTTGATGCAAACCTTCGGGAGAAAATGGGTTCTCTTTTAACCTCCTACATCAACAGACACAAACACTAAGCAAAGGTAGAGTATGAGCAATCAAATGCGTCAAAAAATGGCAAACACAATTAGGTTCCTAGCGGCAGATATGGTTCAAGCGGCAAATTCGGGACACCCGGGCGCACCGATGGGGCTTGCGGATATCGCGGTCGTTTTGGGCGAGCATCTGCGCCATAACCCAAAAAACCCATCATGGCTCAACCGCGACCGTTTGGTTTTTTCGGGCGGACATGCCACGGGGCTTATCTACTCCCTTTACTACCTTTGGGGGTACGGCTTAGAGATCGAGGATTTAAAAAACTTCCGCCAGTTGGATTCTAAAACTCCGGGACATCCCGAGTTTGGGCATACGGCGGGTGTAGAGATCACTACGGGACCTCTTGGGCAGGGTGTTGCCAATGCGGTCGGTTTTGCCATGGCGGCAAAATTCGTAGGCGCGCAGGTAAACTCCGAAACCGCCGAAGTGATTAACCACAAAGTGTACTGTTTGTGCGGGGACGGCGACCTTGAAGAGGGGATCAGCTACGAAGCGGCTTCGATCGCGGGGCACAACAACTTAGACAACCTTGTGGTGATCTACGACTCAAACCGCATCACTATCGAGGGCTCGACGGCTCTTAGTATCTCCGAAAACATCAAAAAAAGATTCGAAGCGCAAAACTGGGATGTTTTGGAGTGTGACGGACACGATTTTAACGAGATCGACAGTGCGATTACGACGGCAAAAACAAACACAAAACCGACTTTGATTATTGCAAATACGACGATTGCCAAAGGTGCGGGGAAACTTGAAGGTTCCCACCACTCTCACGGAGCGCCGCTTGGAGGCGACGTAATCGCCGATGCCAAAGCGGCATGCGGGTTTGATGCGAACAAAACATTCCAAGTGGATGAAGACGTGATGGTGCGTTTTAGATGTGCGGTTGAAAAAGGGGATATGCTTGAGCGCGAGTGGATCCACAGCCTCAAAACTCTTCCGTTGATGGAGCAAAACGAAGCGTTGGCGGCGTTGCAAAACCCCGATTTTTCAAAAATCCAATGGCCTGCTTTTGAAAAAGCGGATGCAACGAGAAACACGAACGGCAAAATCATGAACGCTATCGCAAGAGCACTTCCGTGTTTCTTGGGCGGTTCGGCGGATTTAAGCCCGTCAAACAAAACCGAGCTTGTCGATATGGGCGTTTTCCCTAAAGGGCGTAATATCTACTTCGGTATCCGCGAACATGCCATGGCTTCCATCGTCAATGCGATGGCGCTTTACGGGCCGCTTATGCCTTTTAGTGCGACCTTCTTCGTGTTTTCCGATTATCTTAAACCGAGTGCAAGAATCGCGGCACTTACGGGGATCCAACAGTTCTTTATCTGGACGCACGACAGTATCGGCGTAGGGGAAGACGGACCGACCCACAAACCGATCGAGCATTTAAGCCAGTTTAGAGCGCTCCCGAACTTTTACGTATGGCGCCCTGCCGACGGTGCGGAAAACGTCGCGGCATGG
>JAQUCZ010000040.1 GCA_028685945.1 Sulfurimonadaceae bacterium
AATCGCCTCAGAAATAAAAACAGAAAAATTTCAGGAGCATGTCGAGGCGGTTTTTGCGCTGCCGCACACTCTTGAAGTTGCAAGTTTTAGCAAAAACGCAACGCCCCTTTACTCTATAGGCGCAGTTGGATAGGATAGTTTGAGTGACAGTGAGTGTACCGGCAACAAGTGCAAACCTTGGACCAGGATTCGATTCTTTAGGTTTGGCAGTCAATTTGAGGAATATCGTTGAGTTTCACCCTTCGAGGTTTTTTAGCGTAAGCATCAAGGGGGAAGGGGAGAGCAACCCAAAACTCAAGGGGAATAACCTTTTCGTAAGTATTTTTAACGAGCATTACAACCGCTTGACCCAAAAAAAGCAAAGTTTTAAATTTACTTTTTATAACGAGATCCCTATGTCAAGAGGTCTCGGAAGCTCTTCGGCGGTAATCGTCAGTGCGATCGCAAGTGCGCATGAAGCCGCGGGGATTCGCGTCTCAAAACGTCGTATTTTAAATCACGCACTCGTGTATGAATCCCATCCAGACAATATTACCCCTGCGGTAATGGGGGGCTTTAATGCCGCAATGGTGGAAAAAAATAAAGTGTTTTCCCAAAAAAAACATATGCCCGAATACCTTAAAGCGGTCGTAGTGATCCCCAACAAACAGATGAATACGTCAAAATCAAGAACCCTCTTGCCAAAATCGTACTCAAAAGAGAATGCGATCTACAACCTTTCCCATACCGCACTCACCGTAGCCGCTTTTTTTAACGAAGATTGGGAGATGCTTAAACTTTCAACGGGAGACAGATTCCATCAAAAACTTCGCATGAAACTGCTTCCCGAGCTTTTTGCCGTGCAAAAATTGGCATACGACAGCGGTGCGCTTATGAGCACCCTCTCGGGCAGCGGCTCCACGTTCTTTTCGATGGCATACGACGACGATGCGGAGCTTTTGGCCGCGAAGTTTAAACAAAAGTTTCCCGAATTTGCCGTCAAAGTGCTCGATTTTGACAACAACGGGCTTATGATAGAGAAATAACTTCTGTATAAATAAAGCAAGATTTGGATATAATGGCGAAAAAATTTCATCAGCCCACGAGAATGTGTGTTTCTTGTCGCATAAAATCAGCACAAAACGAACTTGTTAGATTGCGATGCGTTGATGGAGGGCTTCAACCCTTCGGCGGTTGGGGCAGAAGTTTTTATATATGTAAAGATTGTCTTCTCGATGAAAAAAAAGCGATCAAATCGCTTATGCGTCAATGCAAAAACGGAGATAGAGAGAATCTGAGTAATAAACTAAAGGAGATCATCGCGGATGATAGATAAAGTTAGAGTACACGAAATTGCAAAAGAGTTAGGAATAGCTTCAAAAGATGTTATCAAAAAAGCTTCGGAGATAGGTATAGACGCAAAGTCTGCACAAAGTACCGTTTCTATGGAAGAAGCAGACCAACTAATGAATTTTATAATGAACGGTGAAAGTCCGTTGATCCCATCCAAACAAGCAGAAAAAACTACCGAAAAAGCAATCAGTGATACTCAGAGTCCAAAAGATACTCCGACTACAAAGGCTGCTCCTATCGAAGAAGAAAAGAAAGAAGCGCCTAAAACAGATTCTTCTGCAAAAGAGAAGCCAAAAGCAGCGGTTGCAACTCCAAAACCAAAAGAGGAAGAACCGATAAAAGAGGAGACAAGCGATATCTCTTCACAACAAGAAGATACTTCGGTGATCGGACAGGTAAAAAAATCGGGTCTGAAAATCGTCAAGAAAAAGGTTCTCAAAGAGGAACCTAAATCTTTCGCGCCGGAAACTTCCAAAAAACAACAAACGCTTTCCTCTTACGGAAAAATGAGTGCAGAAGCGCTTGAAGAGCTTGCACGCAAGAAAAAAGCGAAGCAATCGGCTAACCCCGTGCAGAAAAAAGATCAAGGGATAAAGCTCGATATTTTCGGTGATTCGCTACATGAAGTCTCGATGGATATGGACGATCAACAAATTACGCTGATCGATCTAAACGACATCCAAATGAAAGAGATCGAGGTTGACGAGCCTAAAAAACCAAAAGTGGCTAAACCTATCGGAAGAAACGCCAACAAAAAAACAAGCTCCAAGCCCAAGAACGTAGCACGTGAAAAAAGAAAAACATACGGTAAAGCAAAACAAGAAGAGGAGATCGTAACCCACGTCGAGATCCCTGAAGATATCCGTGTATACGAATTTGCGGAAAAAATCAAAAGACCTATTGCAGACGTGATCAAGATCCTTTTCGGGTTAGGGCTTATGATGACCAAAAACGACTTTTTGGGAAGCGACGAGATCGAGATTCTCTCCGAAGAGTTCGGTGTAGAAGTAACGGTTGTCGATCCTAAACAAGCGTTTAACTACGAAGAGGATTTAGCGGAAGAGATTGACGATAATGCTACGGAAAGACCGCCTGTTATTACCATTATGGGGCACGTCGACCACGGAAAAACATCGTTGTTGGATATGATCCGTAACTCCAAAGTGACCCAAGGCGAAGCGGGCGGTATTACGCAGCATATCGGTGCGTACACGATCGAACAACACGGCAAACCGATCACGTTTTTGGATACTCCTGGACATGCGGCATTTAGTGCGATGCGTCAGCGCGGTACCGATATTACCGACATTATTATCATCGTGGTTGCAGCCGACGACGGCGTGAAACCGCAAACCGAAGAGGTTATCAAACTTGCAAAAGAATCGGGTGCTCCGATTATCGTAGCACTCAATAAAATGGATAAAGAGACTGCAAACCCCGATATGGTAAAAGCACAGATGGCAGAACGCGGTATTAGCCCTGCCGATTGGGGCGGGGATGTCGAGTTTATCCCTATCTCTGCAAAAACCGGGATGGGGATCGATGATCTTTTAGAAAACATCTTGATTACTGCCGAGGTGCTTGAGCTTAAAGCAAACGTCGACGCTATGGCAAAAGCGACGGTTGTCGAGTCTTCTTTGGAAAAAGGGCGCGGGCCTGTTGCTACGGTGATCGTACAAAACGGTACCCTTAAAGTGGGTGATTACGTCGTTTGCGGAAGCTCGTACGGACGCGTTAAAGCGCTTATAGACGAAACTGCACAACAGATCAAAAAAATCGGTCCGAGCCACACGGCAGTTGTCGTGGGGCTTAACGAAGTTCCCCCTTCGGGCGAGGTTTTAATGGCGATGGAAAGCGATAAAGACGCAAAAGCTTACGCGCAAAAACGTCACGAGTACGATCGTCATAAAGAGCTCTCTTTGAGTACGAAATCGACGCTAGAAGATATGACGGCGATGATTGCGGAAGGGCGTCTTAAAACGCTTAAAGTAGTTCTCAAAGCAGACGTTCACGGTTCTCTTGAAGCGATCCGTACGGCATTGAACGAGATGAGAAACGAAGAGGTTAAAGTAAACGTAATCTCTGCGGGTGTGGGCGGTATTACCGAAAACGACGTCGAACTTGTGGGCGCGAGTGACAACTGCGTTCTTTTGGGCTTCAACGTGCGTCCTACGGGAAGCGTAAAAGCGCTTGCGAAACAAAGAGGCGTCGATATCAGAACTTATTCGATTATCTACCAGCTTCTTGATGATATTACGGGCATGCTCACGGGTATGATGGCACCGAAATTTACCGAAGAGAATACGGGTCAAGCGGAAGTACGCGATACTTTCAAATCTCCTAAAGGGATGGTTGCGGGATGTGTCGTGGTTGACGGTAAACTTGTGCGCGGCGGGCTTGTACGCGTTATTCGTAAAGGGGTCGTTGTTCACGAGGGTGAACTTACGTCGCTTAAACGTTTCAAAGACGACGTTGAAGAGATCGGCAACGGGTACGAGTGTGGTGTGATGATCAAAGGGTATGATGACGTGGTCGTAGGCGACGTGATCGAAACTTTCAAAAAAATTGAGCAAAAAGTAACGCTGTGACCCCTGCTCAAATTAAGTTAAAACGTACCGAATCGCTTTTGGCGGAGCTTATCCCCGAGGCGATCAGCCAGCTTAACGATGCAAGACTCCACGAGATCGACGTATTAGAGGTAAAATGTTCCCGTGGTAAAAGCGATGCAAAGGTTTATCTTGATCCGAGCATCTATTCGCCGCAAGAGCAAGAGAGCCTTTTAAAACAGCTCAATAAAGCGCGTCCCGTTATAGAGGATTATTGCTTGAAAGATCAAGGGTGGTATAAATGCCCAAAACTTGCCTTCATTTTTGACGATCAGTTCCAAAAAGCGCAAAATATAGAAGAGCTTTTCAAAAAAATTGCCAAGGAGAGCAAATGAGTTTAGAGCGCGATATAGCTTCTATGACCGAATCGGTCGGGTTAAAACTCTACGACACTGCCGTTTTACACGAAAACGAGGATGTTATCTACCGCGTGAGCGTAGTTTCTTCTAACGTGGTTGATGGCAAAAAAGAGGGTGTGACGCTTGATCAGTGTGTAGCACTTACCAACCTTATATCTCCCCTTTTAGACGTAACTCCTCCCGTATCGGGCAACTACCGCCTAGAGGTAAGCAGCGCAGGGATCGAGAGAAAGATTACTACGTTAGAGCAGTTTATTCTCTCTGTAGGAGAGAACATTGCATTGACCCTTCTTAGTAAAGAAAAACTCAAAGGGGTGCTCCAAAAAGTGGAGGGCTCAAAAATCTTTTTAGAGAGCGACAACGAACTCAAAGAGATAGAATTCGGAACGATTTCAAAAGCAAAAACCTATTTTGAATGGTGATCGATCACGATTTTTTTATGCGCTTAGCCTTGCAAGAGGCGTGGCGCTACCAAGGGTTAACCTATCCTAATCCTGCCGTAGGTTGCTGCGTAATAGGAAAAAACAACGAACTCTTGGCATGTAATGCCCACAAAAAAGCGGGTGCACCCCACGCGGAAGTTGAAGCGCTCAAAGAGGCGTATTTCGCTCTGACTCGCGACGCAGCCGTTTTGCCCCTCAACGACGCACATGCCATCCATGCCTACCTTTTAGCACACCATAACGGCGTATTTTTTGATGTTTCGATCTATACGACGCTCGAGCCGTGCTCCCATGTCGGAAAAACCCCCTCGTGTGCTTCTTTGATAGGTGCTTTGGGGATCAAAAAAATCTATGTGGGCTCCAACGACACCAACGAGATCGCTGCAAACGGCAATCTGTTTTTAACCCAAAGCGGAGCCGAGGTGGTGCAAGGGGTGCTTCAAAAAGAGTGCGACGCACTTTTAGCCCCTTTTGTGGCATGGAACCAAAAAAAGCGTTTTGTTTTTTTTAAATGGGCGCAGCGACTTGATGGCAGCGTCGAGGGGGGCGTTATCAGCTCCAAAACGTCGCGGGAAAACGTACATGCCATGAGGGCGCAGTGCGATCTGCTTATTATCGGCGGCAATACCGTGCGCAGCGATCGTCCCACGCTCGATGCCCGTTTGGTCGGAGGAAAAGCCCCCGACGTACTGATCTTTTCGCGCCGTATCGATTTCGATCGGACGATCCCCCTTTTTGAAGTGAAGGGGCGTAAGGTATTTATAGAAAATACTCTTGCAAAAATAAGCGAATACAACAACGTGATGATCGAAGGGGGTGCGAAGATGTTCGAAGCGACAAAAGAGATCGTCGATTACTATTTGTGCTATCTTGCCCCTAATATGGGCGGCACACAAAGCTTTAGCGAGCAAAAAGAGAATTTCGAGATTTTAAACCTCCAAAAAGATGCGCAAGATATAATCATGTGGATGAAAAGGAAATAAGAGATGCAAGAAGAAAAACAGGCAAAACAAGAAAAGATCGTTTCAATGTTTGATAACATCGCTCCGACGTACGATACGGCAAACCGCGTTATGAGCATGGGGGTCGATCGCAGCTGGAGACGCAAGGCATGTGACCTTACCTATAAATTTAACGGCAAAGACTCGATCGATCGTATCGTAGACGTGGCATGCGGCACGGGCGACATGATGGATTATTGGAAAAGTCGCGCGGAAAAAGCAGGCGTGGCGATCGGGGAGATTATCGGCGTCGATCCTTCGGTGGGGATGCTTGACGTAGCGCGCGAGAAGTTTCCGAAGTTCAACTACCATGTTGCCAAAGCAACCGAAATACCCCTGCAAGATGCGCATGCCGATATTTTGAGCATCACCTACGGAATCCGTAACGTCGTCGAGCGCCAAGCGGCTCTCAAAGAGTTTCACAGAGTCTTAAAACTCGGCGGGCTCGTGGTTATTTTGGAGTTTATGAAAAACGAAAACCCTTCGTTTTTGGGGAAACTGCGTGATTATTATATGAATAGAATTTTGCCGAAAGTGGGAGGGTTTATCTCTAAAAATCTCGAAGCCTACGAGTATCTTCCAAACTCCATAGGAGATTTTTCTACGGTAGAGAATATGGTTAACGAGCTTGAAGATGCAGGTTTTGAGATGATGTACGTCAAAAGCTTTTCGATGGATATCTCTACGCTTATCATCGCCAAAAAATACAAAGAGTAGCGTGGCATGCGCACTCTAAGCGTAAGCGCACTCAACGAACAGGTTAAATCGCTTATGGAGAGCAGTTTCTCCCACGTGTACGTGGAGGGGGAACTCTCCCGCATCACATGCCATAGCAGCGGGCATATCTATTTTACCCTCAAAGACGCCGCTTCAAGTATCAAAGCGGTGATGTTTCGCGGTAACGCATCTAAACTCAGGTTTGAGCTTAAAGAGGGGCTCAAAGTCTTGATTGACGGAGCGCTCAGCGTTTATACGCCCCGCGGCGAATACCAGATCAACTGCTTTAACATCCAACCCTCGGGGCACGGCGCTTTGGCGCTGGCATTCGAGCAGCTCAAACAAAAACTCGCCGCACAAGGTTATTTTGAAGCTTCAAGAAAAAAACTGCTTCCCCGTTTTCCTAGAAAAATCGCTCTTATTACCTCCGCTACGGGTGCGGCGCTCCAAGATATGCTGCGCGTTGCAAACAACCGCTACAGACTTGTAGCGATAGACGTTTACGACGTGCTGGTGCAGGGGAAAGATGCGGCTTTTGCGATTGCCAATGCCCTTAAAATAAGCGATGCAAAAGGGTACGACGTGATCGTTGTAGGGCGAGGGGGCGGCAGTATCGAGGATTTGTGGGCATTTAACGAAGAGATTGTAGCCGATGCGATCTTTTATGCGACAACCCCTATCGTCTCCGCCGTGGGGCACGAGATCGATTTCGTTATCAGCGATTTCGTCGCCGATCTGCGCGCACCGACGCCCAGTGCCGCGATGGAGATGATTTTGCCCGATACCAACGAGCTTTTGCTCTATCTCGATACCCTCTCTTCGCAGTTTGAACAAAATATCCAAAGAAAAACTCTTTTTGCCGCGCAGCAGATAGCACATCTCAAAAACTCTTTTGTGCAGCATTCCGTAGAGAAAAAACTGCTTCAAAAACAGGAAGAGACGAAGCGTTTGCGGGAGAGTTTTGCACAAACGTTTGGTTTTAAACTCCAAAATGCCCGCAAAGATGTGGAGCATATCCGCGTGCGTTTCCCCCATGCCATAGAAAATATCCTGAGTCTTAACGCAAATCAAGTTTCGCACCTGCAAAAGATGTTAGAATCCAGCCATCCGAAATTTAAAAACAAAAGCGGTTTTGCGCAAATATCCAAAGATGCCAAGGTGATCGATCTGGAACTTTTGGAGGCGGGGGATATTTTCGACGCGATGAGCGACAAGGTGAAAAT
>JAQUCZ010000002.1 GCA_028685945.1 Sulfurimonadaceae bacterium
ATGCAAGAGCCAAAGGGGCGGACGTGCGGTTTGTGTATTCCCCGATGGACACGCTTCAAATCGCCAAAGAGAACCCGCATGCCAAGGTCGTTTTTTTTGCGATAGGGTTTGAGACCACGACGCCTATGAGCGCGGCACTCTTAGAGAGCGTGATTGCGCAAAAAATACCGAACGTTTTTTTTCACGTCAACCACGTGAGCGTCCCCGAACCGATGCGCCTTTTGCTCGAAGATAGCGACTCGAAGATCGATGCTTTTTTGGGACCGAGCCACGTAAGCGTCATCAGCGGCAGCAAAATCTACGAGGAGTTTCCTAAAAAGTACAAAAAACCCGTCGTCGTTTCGGGGTTTGAGCCTGTGGACGTGATGGAGTCGATCTATAAAATAGTTAAACAATTCGTAGAGGGGCGATGCGAGCTTGAGGTGGAATACACCCGCGCCGTTACGAGAGAGGGAAATACCAAAGCGCAGGAGCTTGTCGCAAAATATTTTCAAAAAGCTCCGTCGTTTCGCTGGCGCGGTTTGGGCGACATTCCTTATAGTTCCCTGCAATTACGGCAAGAGTATGGCATGTACGATGCTGAGGTGCTTTATAAAGATATTCTGCCCCAAATGCCCATCGAAGATCATAAACTCTGTATCTGTGCAGAGATACTCAAAGGCAAAGCGATCCCCACCGAGTGCAGCGTATTCGGCACGGCGTGCAAACCCTCAAGCCCGCTTGGAAGTTGTATGGTCAGCAGCGAAGGGGCGTGCGCGGCATATTTTAAGTTTGGGAAGTTGATTTAAGCTCTTGCGTGGTAGTATGTACGCTTTATGAAAAAAGTGAGGCACAAAGCTAAGATGGGTTCTTTTATCAAAAAAACGGGATTGTTTTTTTCTCTTTCTTTGGTTCTTTGTGCCCAAAACTGGCATGTGGAACTTGACAATGACCTGCTTGTCTCTTCCGACGACGCTTACACGGGCGGCTTTAGTATCACCTACATGGGAGATATGTTAGAGCGCGCCGAAGAGGGGGTGTACAAAGAGTACACCCAAACGATGCGCGACCTCTTTAGTACGCTTTTTCTCACCGATTTTCCGAACAAACATATCAATGCTTCTATCGGGATCCAGCAAGTACACATCACTCCAAACGACATAGAGCGCTCCGACCCGATCTATAACGACACCCCTTACGCGGGGATAGCTTTGGCACATCTCTCCCTTTTTGCGTGGGACGATGCGGTGTTTGATCAGTATCGCCTCAGCCTTGGTGTAGTGGGTAAAAGAGCGATGACCAAAGAGGTGCAGGAGAATATTCACCGTTTTACGGGGAGCAAAAACCCCCGCGGTTGGGATAACCAAATAGGCGAGAGGGGGAGTATCGGGTTTGGGTACCTGCGCGGGATGCGGGGGTATGAGCAAACGTTTGAAGACGGGTGTGCTTTTGAGTGGTTTTACAGCGTTTACGCCGATCTTGGCAACACCTTTATCGGGGGCGGGGCGGGAACCCTTGTGCGCTACGGTAAAAACATGCCGCGCAATTTCGACGTGCCGAGTATTCTTTTTAACAACGCACCCAACAAAGTGCTCAATATGCACGATCGCCCTAATGCCCTCGGGTGGTCGCTCGATGCGGGGACATCGTTTAACGGCATAGGGTATTACTACCTTTATGAGGAGGGGGAGCGCGCGGGGTATAATTTTTATACGCCGCGATGGATGCTGACCTCCAAGATCGGTGCAAGCGTATATGTGGAGAATTTTAATTTTTCCCTCTCTTTTTTCCCCGTAGTGACAAGAAAAAACACGACCCAGTCGGCAAGCTGGGGGCGATTTAGCCTCGGATGGCACTACTGATGCAGCCGCATGCCATGGATGCTAAACTCCAAGAGTTTGACAAAACACTCAAGCGCTACCTAAGCCCCAAAGGGATCAAAAGCATCGAGCTTCATGCCCTGCGTCTAAAAACCCGCGAACTTTATTCGTTGCTTGCAAGCGAGGAGAGTTTTGCAAAAGAGGTGAAAAAGATACTCAAATACAGCAACAGCCTGCGCGATATGGATGTATTTGAAGAGGTATACCTTGCTTCTTTACCTAAAAAATACCGCACGCGCCTTCCTATGGAGCAGATACAAGCGCGGCTTGAGGAGGAGAGAGAGGCGGATCGAGAGGCACTTGAGAGCTATCTTGCTTCGTTTCGTATGCCGCAAAAAGTATCTTTTGCCTTAGAAAAAAAGAGGGAAGATGCAGTGCTTCCAAAGCTGCCCGAATACGAAAAAAAAGAGCTCCACCGTTACAGAATAGCGGTGAAAAAGATGCTTGCTCAGGAGAAAAACCGCGAGGGAGGCAATAAAGAAAAAATTGTCTATCTGACGCAGCTAAAAGATATTCTCGGTACCATGAACGACAACGCCAACGCCCTTGTGCGGCTTAAGCGTTATTTGGGCAAAACAAAACTTTTTATGCGCCTCAAACGCCGAGGTGCCAAAGAGAATAAAAAACTCTACAAAAAACTCAAAAAACTGACACAAGGGAAAAACGATGCATGAAACGATCGGCTTGGCATGCGGCAACGGCGGCGAAGAGAATAACGAGCTTATAAAAAAAGTGTTTTACAAAGCGTTCGCCAACGAGATACTTGCAAAAAGCGAGGACGCGGCACTCATTGAAGAGGGACGATTGGCGATGACCACCGATAGCTTTACCGTCTCACCCCTCTTTTTTGCGGGCGGCGACATCGGAAAGCTTGCCGTATGCGGCACCTGCAACGATTTGGCGATGATGGGGGCAAAACCCAAATACCTCACATGCGCCGTAATTATCGAAGAGGGGTTTGCAACCCAAAAACTTGAGCGTATCGTCGCAAGCATGCAAGAGGAACTTGCCAAAAACGGTGTCGTCGTGGTGGGGGGCGACACCAAAGTGGTGCCAAGAGGAAGTGTAGACGGGGTGTTTATCACCACGACGGGCATAGGGGAGGTGCTTTGCGAGGGGATAAGCTCGGGTGCGCTTAAAGAGGGGGATGCTATTTTGCTTAGCCGCGACATCGGCGCGCACGGAGCGGCCATTTTTGCCGCACGCGAGGGGATTGCGCTCAGTTCTGCGCTTGAGAGCGACTGCGCTTCGTTGTTTCCGAGTGTTGATGCACTGCTGCAAGCGGGGATCAAACCGCATGCCATGCGCGATGCGACGCGCGGAGGGGTGAGCGCCGTGCTGAACGAATGGGCAAAAAGCTCCGACGTTTGTATCGAAGCAGAGGAGGAGAAAATCCCTCTTGGCGATGAGGTGCGCGGCATCTGCGAAATGCTCGGTTTTGAAGCGCTTTCGCTTGCCAACGAGGGGACGTTCGTGCTTGCCCTTGAAGCCGCTCAAGCACAGCAAGCCTTGAAAATTTTGCAAACCTTTCACCCCAATGCGTGCATCGTAGGGCAGGTGAGCAAAAAGTACCCCCAAAAAGTGGTTTTGCATACGGCATGGGGAACGACGCGGTTTTTAGAGATGCCCAGCGGCGAACTGCTACCGAGGATCTGCTGATGCACGAGTATTCGATAGTGCAGTCGCTTTTAGAGAGTTGCGAGCAACATGCCAAAGCCAACAACGCCGCAAAAATCACGCAGGTGGTGCTCAAAATCGGCGTGATGAGCGGCGTAGAACCCCAACTGCTTCAAAACGCCTTCGATACTTTTAAAGAGACGACGATCTGCGAAGAATCCGATTTGGTGTTGCATATCCAAGAGGTCGTGGTGTATTGCCGCACATGCCAAAGAGAATCGACCCTACAAAAGCGTGAATACCTCTGCCCCGCATGCCAAAGCAACGACTTAGAGATACGAGACGGGGAAGAGATGTATTTGATGCAGCTGGAGTTGGAAGAGAACTCTTGATTTTTTAAGAACGTTTTATAATTAAAGATTTCATCACATTTGGATTGTTTTCAAGTGCTAAGTCGTGTCTTTTTTCCGGAGGAATTCTTGTATATTGATCGAAAACATATTTGACGTTTTTTCGAAGTTGATTAGGTTCTTGGAAATTGATTTTTTTTATAAACTCTTTACCGCCTAATCTTGTAAGTACCCAAAAAATTTCATCACTGCTCTCCGACATCTCTTTGCATTTATCTAAAGTTTCTTTAAGTTTTAAATCTTGGAGAAGTTCGTCATAGCTCCAAGCTGTAGTGGAAGCATCAGCTTGTATTTCTCTATTGAGTGCATGAATATAGTTAATAAGTGCATCGGCTTTTGTATATTCGTCATCATGTAAGTCGTCACCGAGCATAGCGATTATTTTAGAACGTTTTTTTAAAAATTGGTATTGCTGTTTTGTTCCTTCTTTTAAAACATTGTTTAAAGAACCGTATTTATTAAGCAATTCCAATAACAACTCAATTGTATGTTCATCAGTGTCTACATTGTACTCATCCGAGAGTATTTTTACAGCTTTCATCAAATCCATTAAATATATCCGCCTTCTTTTAATTTTTTCATGATTTCATCGTCTTTGAGACCTTGTTTTCTATAAACATTTACCCAACTTTGAGCTTCTTCACTCATTTTTATCGATTCTTTAGAGTACATAGCTAGGTGTTCTAAGGTATTAAACTTTTCAATGAGTTTGCCTATAGTCATTATGTATGCTCGATGGAATTCCGCTTCTTTTTTATTTGAAAACAGCCAATTAATGGCGTTAATAAACATTTCCGGCGTTCTTCCGGTTTCTTTCATGTGTATACGTAATTGATAGATTCCGTCTACATTTTTATATTCGACTCTTCTAAAATTTGGTTGTATTTCGCATCGTCGTTTATCAAAATATTCGACGACTTTTCTAGCTCCGTCAGTTTCCTCTTTTATAATTAAAGATTTTTCATCCGTAACCTTTTTTAGTTCCGATAGTTTTTGTAATGTCATATATTCATGCGAGTTATATGTAATGACTTGTTTCGATACATTGGTACTTTTAAAGAGATTTTCACTTTTATGAAACGTAACCTGAAATGTAATATGTGAGATATTTTTTCCATTTTTGAGAACATCATAACTAATATTGCTATGTTGTGATGCATTGAGTTCTTCGAGAGATTTGTCTAAAATTTTCTTTTTGAATAGATTCCATGTGGTGATATTTTTGGGAGGACAAAAAATATGTTTTAATTCTTCAGGAGATAATTGAAAACTGGCTAAACGGTTTTCTAATAAAAAAAGATAAAATCTTTGCGCGAAGAGACTCTTTAAATTCAAAAAATCTTGCAACTCGTAACTTGTAAATATTGCATAAATCTCCAGTAAAATTGTTTTACCTATTTCTGAGAGCAATAGCTTGATTTTTCCATCATGATAGGAAAGTGAG
The DNA here is from genome assembly GCA_028685945.1 of Sulfurimonadaceae bacterium. GTDB lineage: Bacteria > Campylobacterota > Campylobacteria > Campylobacterales > Sulfurimonadaceae > Sulfurimonas. The sequence continues at coordinate 5,331 of JAQUCZ010000002.1, forward strand.
TTGTATATCGTAGATTTAAAAACGATACCATCCTCTTCCCATGAAGTAGATAAATTTAATAAATTATTTAAAAATTGTTCTACTTCATCTTGAACGATATTAATTTGTGAAAATGTTTCAAAGTTCTCGTGCGAACTAGCATTACACATATAGACGAACAAAAAGTCCGAGAGTTGAGATTTTTGTAAAGTGATAAGGAAATTTTTTGTTTTTTCTGAAATCATATAAAGTACTTTTTGAGCAATTATAACATATAGAGAAGGGCAGAACTAAGTTTAAAGTAGCCGGAACTGTACGACATTAGCACCTTTTATTGAAAATATCATATTTATCGTGATTACATAGTGAGTTTCAAACTTGGTCATAAGAATGCGGTATTGTGTACCTATTATACTGATTGGTAGGATTAACTTGCAAGAGCGTTATTCTCTTTGTGCCTTAATTCCGAAGCTATGAAAGATAATTCAGTTTGAAACATGAAAAGATTTTCGTACATTTCGGTAGTAATTTTATCCATCTCATTAAAAATTTCCGATTTTTCTTTATTGGCATGTGAAATCACGCTCAGCCTCTCTAGCATCTTCTGTAGATTGACAATATTGTCGTGAAATTCTTCGTTATCAAGGGCAAGAGAAAATTCAGGTTCTTTTTCCATTTTCACTACTAGTTTTTTGAGTTCTTCATTTTGTTTTTTTAGAGCAAATATAAGTTCCATTACGATAGAATTCGCCAATTCTCTTGCGCCACTCTTAAACGCTGATACCGTCTTTTCGAATACATCGGGAAAAGCATTCTCAAAATGTAAAAGAAGAGTCATCACACCTTTTAATAAGTGTATTAGAATTATAGCATTTTATTAATTGTTGGCTTTGAATGACGTGTTATAGTAGATTTCAGTTTAGAAAAAGATAAAACGAAAAAAATCTCCGATAAAAGTGAAATTTAAGATAATGATTAAATAAATCTTAAAGCTTCAATGGATATAATTCCGAACTTTTTGTAGAAATAAACCTGTGATTGACTTCGATTTGTTCACGGGTTATTTGAGTATCATATTTGAAGGAACCGTAGATGTACGCAATTATTAAAAATGGTGGTAAGCAGTATAAAGTTCAAGAGGGCGATATTTTATTGTTCGATAAGATGTCTCTTGAGCCTAAAGCTACTATCGAAATCAAAGAAGTTCTCGCAGTAAATGCAGGCGAACTTAAAATGGGAACACCTTTTGTAGAAGGTGCTGTAGTAACTGCTGAGGTTATCAACGAGGGTCGTGCTAAGAAAGTAGTAACTTTCAAAAAACGCCGCCGTAAAGATAGCAAAGTTAAAAGAGGTTTCAGAAGAGACTTCACACGTGTTCGTATCACGAAAATCGCTGCATAAGCTAAACTAACGAAGGAGAATTGTCATGGCACATAAGAAAGGTCAAGGTAGTACACAGAATAACCGCGATTCGGCCGGTAGAAGACTGGGCGTTAAAAAATACGGCGGAGAGGCTGTAATAGCCGGAAATATCATTATCCGCCAAAGAGGAACGAAAGTTCACCCTGGCGCAAACGTAGGTATGGGTAAAGACCATACGATCTATGCATTGGTTGACGGTGTTGTCAAATTCGAAAGAAAAGACAAAAAACGCCAACAAGTTTCAATCGTACCAGCTGCGTAATTCTGCATATTCGGGTTTTGCCCGAATATTTTTCCACTTTCGGGGATTTTCCCTCTCTATTTAAATATTTAACAGTTTACTTTTTTCTAGTGTTAGTAAATTTTTAAGTATTCCAATTTAAGGACTCTACACATGTTTACAGATAATGTCGAATTAACGGTTTCATCGGGCAAAGGTGGACCGGGTTGTGTGGCTTTTCGTCGTGAAAAGTTCGTTCTCAACGGCGGTCCTAACGGGGGCGACGGCGGCAGAGGCGGCGACATTTGGTTCAAATGCGACAACAACACCCATACGCTCTCCCATTTTCAAAGAAAAATGCACATAAAAGCCGATAACGGCCAACCGGGCGAGAGCTCGAACATGACGGGAAAATCGGGTGCGAAAAAAGTGATCGTCGTACCGCCCGGAACGCAGATAATCGATGCGGAGACCGATGAGGTGCTCATCGACATGACCGAAGACGGGCAGGAAGTGATGCTCTTAGAAGGGGGCAAAGGGGGGCTTGGAAATACCCATTTTAAATCCTCGACAAATCAACGTCCTACCTATGCCCAACCGGGAGAAAAAGGGAAGAGCAAAAATCTCAAGCTAGAGCTAAAACTCATAGCCGACGTAGGGCTTGTAGGGTTTCCAAACGTCGGGAAATCGACGCTGATCTCGACCGTTTCCAATGCACGTCCCGAGATTGCAAACTACGAGTTTACTACTCTAACGCCTAAACTCGGTCAAGTGAATATCGGGGATTACGAGTCGTTTATTATGGCGGATATCCCGGGAATTATCGGCGGAGCGCACGAAGGAAAAGGTCTGGGAATCCAGTTTTTACGCCATATCGAGAGAACAAAAATTCTTTTGTTTATGATCGACTTGGCATCGTATAGAGACCTCAAAGAGCAGTACGAAGTGCTTCGCGAAGAGGTTGGGGCGTTTTCGCAAAACCTTGCACACAATAAATACGCCATCGCTCTTACGCGCGTCGATATCGTTCCGCAAGAGGAGATAGCAGAGCTTGTAGGGGGCTTTTTAGAACTTTTGGGTCTTAAAGCAACTTCGCACAGCGATCTTGATTTTGATCCGAATATCCCGTTTTTTATCCAAAAAACTGCCGATGCAACCTTGGGATATGAACAAACGCTTCCTTATTTCGTGGTGCCGATCTCTTCGGCTACGCATAAAAATATCGAGCCTTTGAAAAATGCACTCTTCCATCTGGTTCAGGTTACAAGAGAGCAAAAGTAACTATTTTTCTTCTAAAGAGAGAGACATGAAAAGAGTCGTCGTAAAGGTCGGAAGTGCCGTTTTAACGCAAGATGGGGCAATCGCTCTTGAACGTATGCGCGCCCTTGTAGCATTTTTGGTAGAACTAAAAAAAGAGAATGAAGTGATCCTTGTCTCTTCGGGCGCGGTTGCAGCGGGCTATACGGAGCTTAAACTCGATCGTTCGATACTTAAAAACAAACAAGCCCTTGCATCCATCGGGCAACCTATCCTTATGAAAAAATACGCAAAGAAATTTGCCGAATCGGGTATCATCACCGCGCAGGTGCTTGTGAGTGCCGCCAATTTTAACAAAGTGGGCGAAACGCAACGTATTAAAAATACCATCGATACCCTTTTGGAAAACGGCGTCATCCCTATTTTTAACGAAAACGACGCTACGGCGACCGAAGAACTTGTGGTGGGGGATAACGACCAACTCTCCGCATATATAACAAAGCATACGAATTCCGATATTTTGGTGATCCTCTCCGACATCGACGCCTATTACGACAGCGACCCGCGGGCAAATCCACATGCCAAGGTTCTCAAGGTGGTGCGTGAGATAGCTCCGAGCGAACTTCAAAAAGATGTGAATCCCAACAATGTATTTGCTACGGGAGGCATCGTCACCAAGCTTAAAGCCGCGGCATATCTCCTTGAACACGGGATCGACATGTTTTTGACCAGCGGGCTTGATCTGCGCAATGCAAAAAGCTTCATGCTCAAAAACGAGCATATCGGCGGCACCTACTTTACAAAAGGTTTACAAGAGTGAAAATTATCTTTATGGGAACACCCGACTACGCGAAAGTGATTTTGGAGCGTATCATACAAACCGAGGGGATGGAAGTGGTTGCGGTATATACCCAACCCGATAAGCCCGTCGGCAGAAAAAAAACGCTCACGCCGCCTCCCGTCAAAGAGTTGGCATGTAGCTATAATATTCCCGTTTTTCAGCCTAATAAATTGCGCGAAGCAGAGGCGGTCGCAGAGGTTTGTGCCATGGCATGCGACTTTATAGTCGTAGCGGCATACGGGCAAATTTTGCCAAAAGCGATACTTGAGCATGCCCCGTGTATCAACCTTCATGCTTCGATTCTCCCCTCATACAGAGGTGCCAGCCCGATCCAGCAGACGCTTGTAAACGGCGATACGAAAACGGGTGTCACGGCGATGCTTATGGATGAGGGGCTTGATACGGGGGCTATTTTAAAAATAAAAGAGGTTGCCGTAGCACCCGACATGATGGCGGGCGAACTTTTTGAAACACTCACACACGCAGCTGCAGAACTGACCATCGACGTGTTGCAAAATTTTGCCTCTTTGACTCCGTTGGCGCAAAACGAAGCCGAGGCGACACATTGTACAAAGATCACCAAAAACGACGGCTTGATAGATTTTGACGATGCCGCGGCAATCTACAACAGATACAGGGCTTTTACCCCGTGGCCCGGTATTTTTTTACAAAGCGGTCTTAAACTCAAAAAAATGGCGCTACATGCCAAAGAGGGTGCCCATACGGCAGGTGCCATCCTCGAGATAACACCAAAAAGCGTTATAGTCGGGTGCAAAGAGGGGGCATTAGAGATTTATACCCTCCAACCCTCTTCAAAAAACGAGATGGATGCACTCTCTTATATCAACGGAAAAAGATTGACGCTTGCAGATATCTTATCTTGAGAGCATCGATTCAACCCAGACTTACCTCAAAGAACTTCTACGAGAAAACAAGATCGCTTCCCCCTATGCGGTTGTTGCAAACAAGCAAACAGACGGTTTAGGCAGCAGAGGCAATGCATGGCATGGACTCGAGGGAAACTTGTTTCTCTCGTTTGCCTATCCGCGTTTAGAGATGCCGCAAGACTTGAAAATCGAGTCTTCGTCTATCTATTTTGCTTACCTCTTAAAAGAGACTCTTGCCGAAGCAGGTTCGAACGTTTGGCTTAAATGGCCCAACGATTTTTATCTGGACGAACTTAAGATCGGGGGCGTAATAACGAATGTCGTCAAAGAGACGCTCGTATGCGGCATAGGGCTTAATCTCAAAGTCGCCCCCGAGGGATTCGCAAAACTCGACATAGAAATAGAAAGGGAAAAACTCTTAGAAAATTATTTTGCAAAAGTGGAAAAATTTATTTCATGGAAGCAAGTTTTTAGTAAATATGAGTTAGAATTCTCTCGTAATCAAAACTTTTTTACACACGGTAACGGCACGAAAATCCCGTTAAAAGATGTTTCACTGCAGAGTGACGGCTCCATAATAAGTAACGGCGAGAGGATATTTAGTTTAAGATGAGTGAAGTAATAGTAATAGCAAATCAAAAGGGGGGCGTCGGTAAAACGACGACCGCCGTTAATCTAGCGGCTTCTTTGGCTGTGGCTGAGAAGAAGGTGCTATTGATAGATTCCGATCCGCAGGCAAATGCCACGACCTCGCTCGGATTTCATAGAAACGATTATGAATTTAATATCTACCATGTTTTAATCGGCACGAAAAAAATAAAAGATATCATCTTAAAATCGGATCTCCCGACTCTGCATTTGGTTCCCTCGAATATCGGACTTGTCGGTATTGAAAAAGAGTATTACGATGCCAACAATGCCAAAGGGAGAGAATTGGTACTCAAACGCGCCATAGAGACGATCCGCAAAGAGTACGACTATATCATCATAGATTCGCCGCCGGCGCTCGGACCCATGACGATCAATGCACTTTCGGCTTCTAACTCCGTAATTATTCCTATCCAGTGCGAATTTTTTGCACTGGAAGGTTTGGCGCAACTTTTAAATACGGTGAAGTTGGTGAGAAAATCTATCAACCCTAAATTGGTGGTAAAAGGGTTTTTGCCGACGATGTTCAGCCCGCAAAACAACCTTTCTAAACAGGTGTATGCCGACTTGCGTCAACATTTTAAAGGGAAGCTTTTTAAAGACGAAGCGGAGGAGTTTATCGTAGTGCCTAGAAACGTCAAACTAGCCGAGTCTCCATCGTTCGGAAAACCCGTAATTCTCTACGACGTAAAATCAAGCGGTTCGATTGCGTACCAAAGCTTGGCACAAGCGATTATCAAATAATGAAGTCGCAAGCACTAGGCAGAGGACTCGGCGCACTTTTGAGCGAGATCGACGAAGCGTACGACAACGAGTTGCCAAAAAAAGATTCGATCATAGAGATATCTCTCAAAGATATCCGCCCCAACCCGTTTCAACCGCGCAAATCGTTTGACGACGAATCTTTGGCAGAACTCTCCGAATCGATCAAACACAACGGCTTATTGCAGCCTATCGTAGTCAAAGAGGACGTCGACGGGTATATTCTTATTGCAGGGGAGCGAAGGTTCCGTGCATCCAAACTTGCAAAACTCAAAACGATCCGCGCGATTGTGATGAACAGCGACGAGGAGAAGATGCGTCAGTTGGCGTTGATCGAAAATATCCAACGCGACGAGCTCAATGCAATCGAGCTTGCGTTTGCATATAACGAGTTGCTTAAACTCCACGAGATCACGCACGATGAACTCTCGCACATGATCCATAAAAGCAGAACCCATATCACCAACACGATCCGACTGTTACAGCTTTCCCAAAAAACCCAAAAAGCGCTTCTTGAAAACAAGATTACCGCGGGACATGCCAAGGTTTTGATCGGACTGGATGAAAAAGAGCAGCAACTGATGGTAGATTCTATTATCGGGCAAAAACTAAGCGTGCGCGACGTCGAAGCGATGATTAAAAGCATGAAAGAGGAGAGCCGTCCTTCGATCAAGGAAAAAACGGAGAGTTACGGATACGATTTTTCTTTTATAAAACAACGATTCGATACCCTTGGCTACAAAGCAAAATTTTCTCAAAACAAATGTACGATCGAATTTGCGGATGAAGCGCAGATAGAATCGTTCCTCTCTTTGCTCCAAAAATAAACCTTCCAAAAGAAGAAAATTTAATCAATGTTATAAAAAAATTAAATTTTTTTCTTTACTTTAACTATCCTTTCAATTTTCTCGTAGTATAATCACGCAACTTTTAGGAGGTGCTATGTTAGATATAAATCCAATACTACTTGTAGCTACATTAGTCGTATTTCTTACGCTTATTGCCGTTCTAAACAGTTGGCTTTACAATCCATTATTCGCTTACATGAATAAACGCGACGAGGACATCAGAAAGGATTTACAAAAAGTAAACTCCAACGACGATGAAATCAGAGAGTTACATGCCAAAGCAGAAGCAATCGTTGTAGGTGCCAGACTAGAAGCTGCGGCCCTAAGAGAGAAAGTTATTGCTGATGCAAAAGAGTTAGCAGAGAGTAAGTTAGAAGCAAAACGTGCTGAACTAGCTAGTGAGTATTTAGAGTTTAAACAATCCCTTGCAAAATCAAAAGATGCGTTAAAACAAGATTTGATCTCGCAAGTGCCTGTGTTTAGAGAAGCTGTTAAAGCTAAATTTAGTCAGATATAAGGATGTTAAGATGAGTAGAATTTTAGTATTTATGCTATTGATATCAACTTATGCTTTAGCATCTAGTGGTCATGGAGGGGAGGCAGATACCGATATCGTTCAAAGAACTGTGAACTTTGCAATCTTTGCAGCTCTTATATGGTATTTAGTTGCTGAGCCGCTCAAGAGCTATTTTGCGTCAAGATCTCAAGGGATTGCAGACGAATTACAAAAGGTTCAAGATAAATTACAAGAGACGATTGCGCTCAAAAAAGAAGCCTTAGCTAAAATTTCCGAAGCAGAAAAATTTGCCGAAAATCTTGCTGCGTCTTCTAAAAAAGAGAACAAGATCTTGAATGACAATATCATGGCTAGCTGTGAATCAGAATTGGAAACATTAGTGAAGCAAAACAAAACACGTATGGACTTTGAACAAAGAGCCATGGTGAGAAACGTCGTAGAAGAAGTGCTTGAAGAGGTACTCAACGAAAGCGAATCAGGTTTTGGTAAAGACGAAATCGTTAATGTTATCTTAAAGAAGGTGGCATAAATGGAAGAATTGATCGCTAAAAGATATGTTAAAGCTTTAAAAGGAAACATAGATACGGCTTCTCTTGAAGCTATCTCTTCAGTTTTGTCTGCTTTGGCGGCATCGTTTAAAAACTTACAGTTTGTTCAGATCGTCAATAACCCGAACGTAAGCAAAAACGAAAAAGAGGGGATGTTGCTTGCGGCGGTAGCCTCTGCCGGGTCAAAAGAGGTGAACAACCTAATCAAGTTACTTGTAGAAAACAATCGTATCAACATTATTCCCGCGCTTGCAGAAGTGATGAGAAAAGATATTGCTAACACAACAAAAACATACAGTGGAGTTGTTTACAGTGATCAAGATATTGATGCTAAAGTGATCGAACAATTAAGTAGCAATATAAGCAGCAAGCTTAACTCGAAAATCACTTTAACATTTGTTAAAAATGATTTTAACGGTATTAAAGTTGACGTTGAAGACCTCGGTGTAGAGATTGATTTCTCTAAATCCAGAATCAACGGTCAAATAACAGAACACATATTAAAAGCAATTTAACTTCATGAGAGGAGAACAATAGTGGTAGCAAAAATTCAAGCTGACGAAATCAGCTCAATAATTAAAGAGCGTATCAATAATTTCGAAATAAATGTTGATATCAATGAAACGGGTAAAATCGTTTCTTACGCTGACGGTGTTGCTCAAGTTTACGGACTAAGCAACGTAATGGCAGGAGAGATGGTAGAGTTCGAAGACGGAACAAAAGGTTTAGTAATGAACCTTGAAGAGAGCAGCGTAGGTATCGTTATTCTCGGTTCAGGAAATGCTCTTCGCGAGGGGATGTCTGTAAAAAGATTAGGAAAACTTTTACGCGTACCGGTCGGTGATGCACTTTTAGGGCGTGTTGTAAATGCTCTTGGTGAGCCGATCGACGGTAAAGGTCCGATCGAGACAAGCGAAACTCGTTTCGTAGAGGAAAAAGCTCCCGGTATTATGAGAAGAAAATCTGTTCATGAACCGATGGCTACCGGTATTAAAGCGATTGATGCGCTTGTTCCGATCGGTCGCGGACAACGTGAGCTTATCATCGGTGACAGACAAACAGGTAAAACAACCGTTGCAGTCGATACGATTATCAACCAAAAAGGAAACGGTGTCGTATGTGTATACGTAGCCGTAGGTCAAAAAGAGTCTACCGTTGCTCAGATCGTACGTCGTTTGGAAGAGCATGGAGCGTTAGAGTATACGATCGTCGTATCTGCTACTGCTGCCGAAGCTGCTGCACTTCAATTCTTGGCACCGTATACGGGTGTTACTATGGGTGAATATTTCCGTGACAACGCTAGACACGGTCTTATCGTGTACGACGACCTTTCAAAACATGCAGTTGCATACCGTGAGATGTCATTGATCCTTCGCCGTCCTCCGGGTCGTGAAGCGTATCCGGGAGACGTATTCTATATCCATTCACGTCTTTTAGAGCGTGCAGCTAAGTTAAGCGATGAGCAAGGTGCAGGTTCTTTAACTGCGTTACCGATCATTGAAACGCAAGCGGGTGACGTTGCGGCATATATTCCGACAAACGTTATCTCTATTACCGACGGTCAGATTTTCCTTGAGACAGACCTTTTCAACTCGGGTATCCGCCCTGCGATCAACGTAGGTCTTTCGGTTTCTCGTGTAGGTGGTGCTGCGCAAATTAAAGCAACAAAACAAGTTGCAGGTACACTAAGACTTGACCTTGCACAATACCGTGAACTTCAAGCGTTTGCACAATTCGCATCTGACCTTGACGAAGTTTCTCGTAAACAATTAGAGCGTGGACAAAGAATGGTGGAAGTGTTAAAACAACCACCTTTCTCTCCGCTTTCCGTTGAGAAACAAGTTATGATTATTTTCGCAGGAAATGAAGGTTTCTTGGATGATATGAATGCAAGCAACGTAGTTCGTTTCGAAGCAGAGCTTTATCCGTTTATCGAAGCTTCTTACCCACAAATTTTTGAAAACATCAGAAGCAGTTCAAAAGTTGACGGTGAAACTGAAGCGCTCATGAAAAAAGCACTAGAAGAGTTTAAATCTACTTTTGTAGCAGCGTAAGGATTACTTTATGGCAAACTTGAAAGATATTCAAAGACAGATTAAGAGTGTTACCAATACTCAAAAGACTACACGTGCAATGAAGCTTGTTTCTACGGCAAAGCTTCGCCGTGCAGAAGAGTTGGCTAAACGTTCTCGTCTTTATGCTGAAAAAATGAATCAGGTGATTGCCGAAATAGCTGGACGTATAAAATGCAATAAAGTCGGTGGTATTGACAATCGTTGTTTTACAAAGATTGAAAATCCGAAGATTATCGACATAGTATTTGTAACTGCAGATAAAGGTTTGTGTGCAGGTTTTAATATTCAAACTATTAAAGCCGTAAACAAACTGATCGCAGGCTTCAAAGAAAAAAATGTAAAAGTGCGTTTACGTGGTATCGGTAAAAAAGGTATTGAATACTTCAAATACAACGAAGTTGAGTTGTTTGACGAAGTGAGCAACCTTAGTTCTAAGCCGGACAAAGTAAGATCGGATGAATTTATCAGCTCTTCAATCGAAGATTACAAGTATGGAAAAATCGACGGTCTTTACATTGTTTACAATGGATATAAATCAATCATTGCACAAGAATTACACGTAAATCAGGTACTTCCTGTTGCTACGGAGCAGTTTGAGTGCAACGAGGTACAAAACTCGGTCATCGAGATCGAAGCGCAAGATGAAGAGCATATGCTAGATTCGCTTGTGACGAAATATGTCGAGTACAATTTATACTATTCATTGATCGATTCGGTAGCTGCAGAACATAGTGCTAGAATGCAGGCTATGGATGCGGCAACCAACAATGCTAAAGAGATGGTGAAATCTCTTAAAGTTGAATTTAACAAAGCAAGACAAGCTGCTATTACTACCGAACTTATTGAGATTATAAGCGGTGTGGAGTCTATGAAATAATGGAGAAGAATATGATTGGTAAAATTAGCCAGGTTATGGGTCCAGTTGTTGACGTTGATTTTGACGGATATCTTCCGGTAATTAACGAAGCAATTGAAGTAAAAGTGAATGTAGAAGGTGCTGAATTTCGTTTAGTACTTGAAGTTGCAGCACACTTAGGTGACGGTCGTGTAAGAACAATCGCAATGGATATGTCCGAAGGTCTTGTGCGCGGTATGGATGCACGCGCTACGGGAGCTCCGATTAAAGTTCCTGTAGGTGAGAAAGTTCTCGGACGTATTTTTAACGTTATCGGTGAGACGATCGACGAGGGTGATCAAGTTACCGATGCACCGATGTGGTCAATTCACCGTGCTCCGCCGCCGCTCGTAGATCAAGCGACAAAAACTGAGATGTTTGAAACGGGTATCAAAGTTGTTGACCTTTTAGCACCGTATGCAAAAGGTGGTAAAGTTGGACTATTCGGCGGTGCCGGAGTAGGTAAAACGGTTATCATCATGGAATTAATCCACAACGTTGCACACGGACACGACGGTCTTTCGGTTTTCGCCGGTGTCGGTGAGAGAACTCGTGAAGGAAACGACCTTTACCACGAGATGAAAGAATCCAACGTTTTGGATAAAGTTGCACTGTGCTACGGACAAATGAGCGAGCCACCGGGAGCACGTAACCGTATCGCACTTACAGGTCTTACGATGGCTGAGTATTTCCGTGATGAGAAAAAACTTGACGTACTTATGTTTATCGATAACATTTTCCGTTTTGCTCAATCAGGTTCGGAGATGTCGGCACTTCTTGGACGTATCCCTTCGGCTGTTGGTTACCAACCGACATTGGCTCGTGAGATGGGTGCACTTCAAGACCGTATTACATCGACTAAAAACGGTTCTATTACATCTGTTCAAGCGGTTTACGTACCTGCGGACGACTTGACCGACCCTGCTCCGGCTTCGGTTTTTGCTCACTTGGATGCAACGACGGTTCTTAACCGTAAAATTGCTGAAAAAGGTATCTATCCTGCGGTTGATCCACTCGATTCAACTTCAAGATTGCTAGATCCGCAAATTTTGGGTGAAGAGCACTACAGCGTAGCACGCGGTGTACAACAAACACTTCAAAAGTACAAAGATTTACAAGATATTATTGCAATTCTTGGTATGGACGAGCTTTCAGAAGATGACAAAAATACGGTTGAGCGCGCACGTAAAATCGAGAAATTCTTGTCACAACCATTCTTCGTTGCGGAAGTATTTACGGGAGCACCGGGTAAATATGTATCGTTAGAAGACACTATTAAAGGTTTCAAAGGGATCTTAAACGGTGATTATGACCACATGCCTGAAATGGCTTTCTATATGGTCGGTAGTATGGATGAAGCGATTGAAAAAGCTGAGAAGCTAAAATCTAAGTAATTCATTTTTTAAAGGACTGTAATGGATAAGTTAAAACTTGAAATCCTTACGCCTAACGGTGTAATCTACAACGATTACGCCCTTAGTGTTACTCTTCCGGGTGAAGAGGGTGAATTTGGTGTCCTTGCAAACCATGCCGCACTTTCTACATTGTTAGAAGCAGGTGTAATCGACATCGAAAAAGAAGACAAATCTATCGAGTCAATATTGATCAACTGGGGTGTTGTCAATGTAGACGAAGAGAAAGTGATAGTCTTGGTAGAAGGTGCAGTTGCTATTCGCGGTGAAAGTGAAAGTGCAGTTGCCAAAGCATTAGAAGATGCGAAAAAACTTATCAACTCAATCGCAGATTCCGGTCCGGCGATTGCTGCCGTTTCAGCAAAAATAGAATCCGCAGCAAAAAAACTTATCTAAATTATGTTCAATAATTTAATAGATTTTTATCTTAAAAGTCACCCAATTACCTTGGGTGTACTTGTTATCCTTTCCGTTTATTTTATTATCCTCAACTGGGTTTTTTTCTATCGATTGCTTAGTTTGAACAATTGGTATGCAAAAGAAAACTCTTCGCTTGAATCGCTCCTTTTAGGTTCTGCTACCGTAAGCGAACTCTCTTTTTTGAACCATTTTATTAAAACAAGTACGAACGTGACGAAAGAGATACTTGATTTGGCATTGTTGGCTGCAACGAAAGAAGCGACCAAAGGTCTCTCTATACTCTCTATTTTTGCTTCAACCACCCCTTTTATAGGACTTTTCGGTACTGTTGTCTCTATTTTGGATACTTTTACCCATATCGGACAATCAAGCGGCAGTATGTCGATTATCTCAAGCGGTGTTTCCGATGCGCTCGTAGCAACCGCTGCAGGTATATTCGTAGCTATTTTTGCCTATACCTACCATCAGATACTCAAAAGAAAATCTTATGAACTTATAGGGTTTATTCAGATGCAAAATGAAGCCATATTGGCAAGAAGAGCCAGATAGATGCAATTATACGACTGGGAAGACAAACCTGAACTCAACATTACGCCTTTAGTGGACGTTATGTTGGTTCTTTTGGCAATACTTATGGTGATTGCGCCGAACATCGTTTTTGAAGAGAGTATTAAATTACCGCAGGGCTCAACCATGAAGCAACTCGAGAAGATACCTCCCGTGCATATCACCGTTCATAAAGATGGAACGCTTAAAGTAAACAAAGACACCTTCGATCTTAATGCGTTCGGAGATAATTTTTATAAATATTCTCGATCTCTTAACCTTAAAGCAACCGTCCTTATCAGTGCTGATAAATCTCTTGATTACGGGCTCGTTATGTCTGTTTTGGCTGCTGTCAAACAGGCAGGATTCAGCGAAGTATCACTAGCTACAAATGGATAATAACAATACCTACTTTTATACAAGCGGTTTTTTATCGCTTGGTTTTTTTCTCTGTGTTTTGTTTGCCTTTTTTTATATGGTTGCTTACCATGCCAAAACGCCCGCATATGCTTTAAGCAAAGACAATTACATTAGTATCTCCCTCGACATTTCGAGTGCATCGCAAAAGAAAAGCACGAAAAGTATAGATAAAACGCTTGAATTACCGCAAACCCAGCAAGTTGCGGATCTCCCCCAAGAAGATGCAAAAGTCGATGAGATTCAAGATATGAACATAGAGGATATGTTTAGTAACGTTTGGACGAAAGATATAAAAAAAGAAACTCCTAAAAAAGAGGAACCGATCGATACGAAAAGGTACCAAGAGATTCAAAAAAGGATCAAAACCGTCGAGACCAAAGAGGTCGCTTCGATTGCCAAAAAAATAGAGTCTGCAAGCGAACAAAATGCCGATGAGAGCGAGAACAAAAACCGATCAAGCGGTAACGAGGTAAATGAATATATAGCTATAATTCACGCGACTGTTTATCAACATTTTAATCCGCCGCAAAATTCCCAAGGTCATAGCGTAGAAGCGGTTATCGAATTAAATGCAATCGGTAAAATGGTAGATTTTAGAATTTTACGATATTCAAACAACGTGCTTCTCAATGAAGAGTGCGAAAAAATAAAGAACAGGTTAACAACTGTTCTTTTTCCGAAAAATCCGAACAATAGGTCGGAACGCTTTACTATAATACTAACTTCCAAGGAGTAGATATGAAAAAAATTCTGTTTTTTCTTTTGTTGCTTTCTTCCTTCGTACATGCCACGAATGCAACGATCGAGGTAATCAAAAAAGTGGACGCATTGCCGACATTGGCACTTGAGGATGCTTCGATCAATTACGACGATACTTTTCGATTGCAGTTTTTTAAATCATTGGTTGCCGATTTAAATGTGCTCGCACTTTTTAACGTCGACAGACACTATTTAAAAAATCATTTTAACAGTGCGGATGTGCTGCTTGAAAACAACAAGATGGATTACGTTCTACGTTATAAACTCTCTCAAGATGATGACGGATCTCTTAACGTAGCATTGTTACTTTTAAAAGAGAAAGAGAGCGTTCTTAGTAAAACCTATAAAATTGCAAACAAAAACGTTTATATGTTTCTTTCCCATTCTATTGCATACGACATCAACAGTTTTATGGGCGCAGCTTCCGTAGATTGGATCAAAAAAAAGGTTGTTTTTGCTAGGATGAGCGAAGCCAAAAAAAGTGAAATCATTATCGCCGATTACACTTTGAGTTACCAACATGTGGTGATTAAAGACGGGTTTTATATTTTTCCTAAATGGGCGAATAAAGAACAAACGGCAATTTATTATACATCTTTAGATAATGGAAAACCTACGTTAGAGCACATTGACCTTAAAACCGGCAAGGTGAGTAAAATTTACAGTTCCGATGGGATGCTGGTATGTTCGGACGTAAGTTTGGACGGTAAAAAACTCCTTTTGACTATGGCACCAAACGGGCAGCCCGATATCTACTCTTTCGATATTGAACAAAAAAAGCTACAAAGAGTAACGAACTACTCGGGAATCGACGTCAACGGACAATTTTTAGATAACGAAACGATCGTGTTTGTTTCCAATAGACTCGGCTATCCCAACATCTTTTCCAAAAATACGAAGACAGGTGTCGTAGAACAGATGGTTTATTACGGACAAAGCAATTCTTCTTGTAGCGTAAACGGCGAATATATAGTGTACAAAGCCAGAGAGAGTTCCAATGCATTTTCGGATAATACGTTTAATCTCCACCTTATCTCTACTAAAACCGACTTTATAAGACGATTGACGGCAACCGGCGTGAATGAGTTCCCAAGATTTTCCAGAGACGGCGATGCCGTTTTATTTATCAAAAACTATAAAGCGCAAAGTTCACTCGGAATTATCCGTTTGAACCATAATAAGAACTTTTTGTTCCCTCTAAAATCGGGGCGTATCCAGTCGATGGATTGGTAACTCCTATGGCATGTGCTTGATTATTAACGAAAATTTGATACAATAGCGGCAATTTAACATCAAGGTTAGTACAATGAAAAATGTTCTGTTTACAAGTGCAGTGGTTGCACTTTTAGCTTTAAGTGGTTGTTCTTCAAAAGAGCCTGTAGTCGATGCTCCCGTAGATGAAAAAGTGGAGCAACCTGTACAAGAGGTTGAAGCGGTAAAAACTGAAGAGGTAGCTACGGAAGATACTTCGGTTTTAGGTGAAAATGCTGCAAACATGTCTGATAGTAACGAGATGACTATCGCAAACTTAGAGAAAGAGTTGCTTTCCGTCTATTTCGATTTTGACAAATTTTCAATCCGCGAAGATATGCAAAACAACGTTGCAAACGATGCAAAAGTAGCAAAAGGCGCGCCTGCTAACTTAACGGTAAAACTAGAGGGCAATTGTGACGAATGGGGAAGTGATGAATACAACTTCGCTTTAGGTCTTAAAAGAGCAAACAGCGTAAAAAATGCTTTAGTTGCAGAAGGTGTTGATGCTTCTCGTATCACTATGGTAAGTTACGGAGAGAGCAATCCCGTATGTAGTGATAAAACAAGAGAGTGCTGGTCAAAAAATCGTCGCGTTGATTTCAAACTTCTCCCGTAACGCATGAAGTATAGTGTAGTATCTGCATTATTATTTTCTTTCTTTCCTTTATTTTTATACTCTGCCGAACCCTCAGCGTTCGGTGCGGGTGACCTCAGTAATCCAAATCCGTACGGTCTCACTTCAAGCGAAGAGGTTGTTTTAGAAACCAAAAAGAAACTTGAATCGGTTGTCGTCAAAAGCAATAACCAAGCCAATAGGGTCGATTCCCTGCGAGAAAGAATCGACGGACTTCAGAGCGTTATCGAAGGTCTGAGTCTCAAAACATACGAGATACGAAAAGATCTGCAAACCCTTAGCGATACAAATCAGAAACAAGCGGCAAATAATGACGAGATGGGGATTAGGCTTAATGAGTTGTCAAATGCCAATGCTCAAAATATAGAGCAGCTCAAACTAGTCGTTAGCGAACTTTCTTCCGTGGTCGATACCATCAATACTTCGTATGTTTCTAAGGATGATTTTAATGCGCTTGTAAATGATATCAATAAGTTTAAAGATATCGTAGCAAAAGAGTTTAAAACGAAGCAGAAACAGACGAAGGCTAACAAAGAGGGCTTTGAGGGGATGACAACCGCCGATGTGTACAATAAAGCAAAAGATTTATTCGATAAAAAAATGTATACCGATGCTATAAAGCATTATACGTACTTGATCGAAAAAAACTATAAGCCTGCTTATGCACATTACATGGTAGGGGTGATCCATTATAAACGCAAGCATTACGGTGATGCAATAGCGTATTTTAAGAAAAGTTCTACTCTTTATTCAAAAGCTTCTTACATGCCGGAGTTGATGCTTTATACGGCTATCTCTATGGATAAGACGGGCGATAAAACAAATGCAAAGCTCTTTTATAACGGAGTCGTACAAAAATTTCCCGATTCAAGCGAAGCAAAAGAAGCGAAAAAACAGCTTGGCTTAATGCAATAACGAAGCTTCTGCTTTCAGAATAGATATAGAAAAATATGATAAAATCCCCAAAAATAAAAAAGGCGAAATAATGGCAATAGAAACAAATCAAATCGTATCGATCGAATATGAAGTACGCGATGGAAATAAAGTTGTGGATTCTAACGTCGGACGCGCTCCGTTAGTGTTTATGTTCGGAAAAGGGCAAATAATTTCCGGTCTTGAAAACGGAATAAAGAATATGGCTATCGGCGAAAAAGCAGACGTTTTAGTAAAAGCGGAAGATGCATACGGAACCTACAATGCAGAAGCAAAACAAGAGCTTCCGAGAGAACAGTTTGCAGGTCTTGATTTAGAACTCGGCATGACGCTTTACGGTCAGGGAGAAGACGGCGGAACGGTTCAAGTAGTTGTTTCGGAGATAAAAGACGACAGCGTGGTGATCGATTTTAACCATCCGTTGGCAGGCAAAGACCTTATGTTTACCGTTACGATCAACAACGTAAGAGATGCTTCTGCGGAAGAAGCGATGACGGGTATTCCGGCAGAAAATAAACCGAGCAGTTCAGGTTGTTGCGGTACCGGTGGCGGCAGCGGCTGTGGATGTCACTAATTTTATAGTAGCTTCCGACGCCTCGAAAGAGGCTTTTAAAACGGCTACTCTTTTAAAAACACTCGACGTAAATGCCTTGATTTTCGGGGAAGAGGGTGTCGGCAAAAGAAGTTTGGCCAAGTATATTCTTCCGGATGCTCCCGTTTTGGAAGCATCCTCCCATAACGAACTCTTGGCGGCTTTAGAGAGCACGAGAGAGATAGTCATCCTAGATTTGCAAAATTCACCAAATATCAAAAAACTTATCGAAGTAGTGCTTAAAAACGGTGTTCGTGTCGTAGCAACTGCAAAAAAAGCATTTGTCGACGAAACTCTTGATGAGATAGTGAGCGTGAAATTTACTATCCCGCCGTTATCGGAGCGAACGGAAGACGTAGCGGTTTTAACCCAGAAGTTTATTGAAGAGGCATACGTGCTGTTTTCGGGCAAAAAGAACTTTGATACAAAGAGTTTTACACCTGATTTGAGCGAAAATGCAAACTCTTTAAAAAGACAGATTATGGTGCATTATCTTTTGCATGACGTTAAAGATACGGAATTGATGCAGATAATAGAAGATTTTCTATGTACACGTTTGGGTTCAAACAGTGATTATAGAAAATTTTTGTATCTTTATGAAGTGCCGCTTATTAATGCAGGGCTAAAGCGCTATAAATCGCAGCTGCAATTGGCAGACAAGCTAGGACTCAATAGAAATACTTTAAGAAAAAAAATAGCAGAAAATCAAAAATATTTAGAAGGATAAACAATGGCAAAAAAAATAGCGATGATCTTTGCAGGACAAGGATCTCAAGCGATTGGCATGGGGAAAAGTTTTTACGAAAATTCGCAGATCGCTCGTGATATGTTTCATAAAGCAGGCGAGAGGATAGGTGTTGATTTTTCAAAACTTCTGTTTGAAGAAAATGAGCAAATCAATGAAACGGCATATACGCAACCTGCTATTTTGCTTGTGCAGATGGTCGCCTATAGATTGTTTAAAGAAGCGTGTCCCAACGTAGAAGCAACATTGTTTTTAGGGCATTCATTGGGAGAACTTTCCGCTTTATGCGCCAGCGGTGCGATCGATTATGTAGATGCCGTAGAACTTGTCCATAAACGCGGTGCATTTATGCAAAGTGCATGCGATGCGATAGAAGCGGGTATGATGGCACTTGTAGGGATTGACGATACGGCCGTAGAGAACATTTGCGCAACGGCACAACAAGAGGGGAAAAAAGTTTGGCCTGCCAACTATAACCAAGACGGGCAACTCGTCGTAGCAGGGATGAAAGCGGATTTAGTGGCGCTAGAGCAAACATTTAAAGATGCGGGGGCAAAAAGAGCGCTTTTGCTGAATATGTCCGTAGCAAGCCACTGTCCATTGTTAGAGTCTGCGCAGGAGCCTTTGGCATCGCTTATGGAAGGGATGGTTCAAGAGAGTTTTGAAGCACCCGTTATATCCAATGTTACGACACTCCCTTACAAAACAAAACAAGAAGCCGTATCGCTTCTAAAAGATCAGTTGATTAAGCCCGTAAAATACAAACAATCTATCGAAGCGATTGCATCGCAAGTCGATTTGGCAATAGAGTTCGGCAACGGTGCCGTTCTTAAAGGGCTCAATAAAAGAATCGCAAAAGATATGGAAACATTAAATGTTTCGGATATGGAATCGTTAGCAAAAGTTAAAGAAGCAGTTTGTAGCTAAATGAGAGTAACACTCGCACAAATCGCTCCTAAACTCCATAGAAAGAATCTTGAAGATGTTTGCAAGATCGTTTTAGAGTATAAAGAAAAAACCGATTTGATCGTTTTTCCCGAACTGGCGCTTAACGGTTATATTCTTCAAGACAAGCTTCTTGAAGATGCATGGGCATTGGATGATCTAAAAGTTTTAGAGGAGCTCGGTAGCGATATTGATATCGCAATCGGGGGCGCAATCAGAGAGTCAAATCGCTTTCGCAACAGCGCGCTTTATTTTAGCCGAGGATCGCTCCTTTTTAAACACGACAAGGTACACCTGCCAAACTATGGCATGTTCGAAGAAGCACGTTATTTTAGTGCAGGAAGCGTCTTTGAAAGTTTTGTGGCGTTGGAGAGAAAAATCTCTTTGTTGGTATGTGAAGATATGTGGCATGTAAGTGTACACGAGGATATCATCAGTGAAAATCCCGATCTCATTATCGTTTTGGTTGCATCCCCTGCACGGGGTTTTTTGGAAAATAATCTTATTATTGAAAATAAGTGGTACGAGATTATTCAAAAAGTGGCAAAAGAGTGTAATGCACAATTGATTTTTGTTAATCGGGTCGGATTTGAGGACGGTTTGGGATTCTGGGGCGGCAGTGCTATTCTCGATCAAAACGGAGACTTTTTACATAAGCTGCCGAAGTACGAGTCATCGATAAAAACATTTGAAATATAAAGGAATTGAATGAAAATAGCCATTATGGGTGCGATGCCCGAAGAGATCGCTCCGATTTTAAAAAAGCTGCATAACTACATGAGCGTCGAGTATGCAGGAAATACCTACTACGAGGCTTCCTATAAAGGAGTCGATGTAGTTGTTGCTTACTCGAAAATCGGGAAAGTTTTCTCGACTCTCACGGCTGCTACGATGATTGAGCATTTCGGTGCGCAAAAGCTTCTTTTTAGTGGTGTAGCGGGTGCCGTTTCTCCTGAACTTAGAGTGGGGGATTTAGTGGTTGCAAACAAACTTGCCCAACACGACTTGGATATCACTGCGTTTGGGCACCCTTTTGGGTATGTTCCCGGAGGAAGCGTGTATGTGGAAGCGGATAAAAAGCTGATCGCTTTGGCAAAAGAGGTAGCCCAAGAGATGGGGCAGCCTCTTAAAGAGGGGATTATCGCTACGGGTGATCAATTCGTAGCGAACGAAGAGAGAAAAAACTTTATAGGAGAGACGTTTGGTGCAGATGCATTGGAGATGGAGGGGGGAAGCGTTGCCGTTGTATGCGATGCGTTAGAGATACCTTTTTTCATTCTCCGCGCCATCAGCGATGCGGCAGATATGGACGCAAGTTTTAGTTTTGATGCTTTTTTAGAGACAAGCGCACAGATCAGCGCAGAGTTTGTTATGAAGATGATCGATAAGATCATAGAACAAGAGTGATGGCATGTCGGTAAAAATCTCTAAAAAAATTATGTCCAACCTCGGCAAAACCAATGCAGAGTTTAACCTTATCGAAGAGGGTGACAAGATATTGGTCGGGCTTAGCGGCGGTAAAGATTCTCTAACGATGGTACATGCCATGAAAGAGCAGCAACGCCGTGCCCCGTTTAGATTCGAGTTTATTGCCGTGACCGTTTCTTACGGTATGGGGGAAAATTTCGATGCACTTCAAGCACATTGTAAAGAGCACGGGATTCCCCACGAGATTTATGATACAAACGTCTACGAGATAGCAAAAGACAAGATTCGACAAAACTCCTCGTTTTGTAGTTTTTTTTCAAGGATGCGACGCGGATCGCTCTATAGTGCAGCGCAAAAATACGGCTGCAATAAAGTTGCCCTTGGGCACCATATGGACGACGCCGCCGAGAGTTTTTTTATGAATTTTATCTACAACGGCCAGTTGCGCTCTTTGGCCCCAAAATATAAAGCAGACAACGGACTGATCGTCATACGTCCCCTTATTCAGATGCGCGAGCGGCAGTTGGCTGCCGCTGCGCTGGAGAACAACATGCCGACCATCGGTGACGAAGCATGTCCCGCAATGCGCTTTGACGTTAAAATGCCTTATGCAAGGGAAAACACGAAACAGATGCTCCATGCCATGGAGGGGCAATTTCCTTCATTGTTTAAGAGTTTAAATGCGGCTTTTAAAAATATATCGGAAGATAGTTTTTTTGATCCGGAAAAGTTTTCACTTTAAAAATATGCTTTTTAAGAAGCATATTTAGATCGTACTTTTTGCTCATCTTCGGCAATTTGATTTTTTTTGCTTTGGAGAGTTTCATCTTTGAGTTTTTGCAAAAACTCCAGAATATTTTTTTGGTACAAAAGCGTATCGGGATTTTTTGTCAAGTCCAAAAGTTTTGCAAGAGAATCGATATCGATTTTTTTTGCGTATCTAGGCACCACACGCAACTCTGTTTGGACGTTGGCGACAAGGGTGTCGATATAAAGACCGTTGTCGTCTTGGACTTTTTTTACGAGCTCTTTTGTACTCATCACCAAAAGGTTCGCGCGATCTTCGTCGTTTTGGTAGATAGATAGTCCGATTTGCTTGATAAGATTATATGCTTCCTCTTTTGCATCTTCGTTTACGGCGACGAGAAGCGCAAAGAGTTTGGCTCTAAATTCTAAAGAGCCGTGGTGGTGTACAAACAACTCGCGAAACGCGTTGAGTAAAAAATTTCTAAGCCCCAATAAAAACCCCCGATAATCCTTAGTGTGTTATTATACAGCGTTGAATTTTAAAGAAAGTAGAAATAATGTTAGATACGCAAGATTACGAAAAATTTAAGGAATCTCTTATTGCAGCGCAGCACCTTTTTGAAAAACTCGGAAGCGTAGTTTCGCAAGCTGCCGTGGTGCAATATGACGACAGCGGTTTTTTTTATGAAGGGGAGGAACGTTTACGAAGGCAGCGGTCGAAATTGCACCAAAAACTCTTGGAAGTTGTTCAAGAGTATTGTCCAAAGAGGGAACTTGAATTGGTTCAGTCAAAAAATCTGGAGACGACGCGTATTGTTTTGCACCTCAAAGAAGGTACAGAGACAACAAAAATAGAGATAGATTATGCAAAAAACGATTCGATAAGTATCACGCAACTCAGTTAGTGGTATAATTCGGTCGAAATTTTTAAGGAAGCGTTTTATGGGAAGAGCATTTGAATATAGAAAAGCATCAAAACTAAAGAGATGGGGTGCAATGTCTACATTGTTCCCTAAATTGGGAAAAATTATCACGATGGCAGCCAAAGAGGGTGGATCTGATCCCGATATGAATGCCAAACTTCGCACCGCTATTTTAAATGCCAAAGCGGAGAACATGCCAAAAGACAATATTGAGGCAGCTATTAAAAGAGCCACGGCAAAAGATGCGGCAAATATGATCGAGGTGAACTTTGAAGCCAAAGCGCCCCACGGCGTGCTCCTTTTTATAGAGTGTGCAACCGACAATAACACAAGAACCGTGGCAAACGTAAAAAGCATTTTAAACAAAAACGGCGGCGAGATGCTTACAAATGGTTCGTTGGAATTTATGTTTTCAAGAAAAGCCGTTTTTGAGTTTGCACTTAAAGAGGGGATGGATATAGAGGAACTAGAGTTGGACCTCATTGATGCCGGACTCGAAGAGATCGAAGAGGAAGAGGGCGTCGTACTTGTTACGGGTGATTATACAAGCTTCGGAACACTTAACGAGGCTTTGGAAGGTCTGGGTGTAGAGATCAAAAAAGCGAATTTGGAGAGAATGGCAAATACTCCCGTTTCGATCTCGGAAGCACAACAAGCAGATATCGATAAAATTTTGCAAAGACTTGAAGATGACGAAGATGTTCAAAAAGTCTTTACGAACTTGGCATAATTTCCGCTAATTACGCGGAAATTATGGAAATGAAAACAGTTACACACCCTTATGAAGCCTCTATTGAAGTAAAACAATCAAAATTTATCGCCGTACTGACCCCGTATCATCTTTTTGCAGAGACACTTTTATCTTTAAGAGAAAAACATCCCAAAGCAAGGCATTTTGTCGTAGCGTATAGATACCGTAACGATTTTGGTCAAATTGTGGAATATTCTACGGATGACGGTGAACCTAAGGGAACTGCAGGTAAACCTGCATTGTTTGTTTTGGCGGGAGTCGATATGATGAATTGTGCAGTAATCGTCGTGCGCTATTTTGGAGGTACGAAGCTTGGCACGGGCGGTTTGGTGCGGGCATACAGCGACAGCGTAAACCACGTTATGAACGAGGTATGCTTGATAGAGTATCGAGAAAAAATTGTGACAATTATAGAATTTGAGTATAGTTTTTCACGACTCGTAGAGTATGAATGTGCACATGAAAACATAGAGATTGTAGAGAAAAAATTTGATCTGCATGCCACATACACTTTGCGAGGAACAAAACAAGAGATCGAAACTTTGTTGCATAAAATGCCCAGAGAGATAAAAATACAAGAGTAGAAGCTTCGTATGCGCAAATATTATTTGCGCATACGAGCGGTTATCTTCCTTGTACGGCGTTCCCCATATCCCACATAGGTAAGAAAATACCAAGAGCAAGTAAAATAACCATGCCCGCTATAAGAAGAAGCATGATAGGTTCGATCGCCTCGGATAAACCGTCGATGATCGCATCAAAACGCATTTTATAGTATTCAGCTACTTTGGAAACCATCGCATCAAGGGTACCGCTATCCTCACCGGCAGAGATCATCTGTGTAATCATATTCTCAAAAAGTCCTGTTTCTTTAAGACCTTTGTTAAGAGTACTTCCTTTTTCTACGGCACCGCGAACAGTTAAAAGTTTTGCCTTGAGCGGCAACGAGTCGATCATTGAGATCGATGTATCTAGAGCCTCCGCAATAGGGATACCTGCTTTGATAAGCGCAGAGAAGACAAGGGTAAAGCGGCTAAGGGTTGAATATTTAATCAGGTTTTTGATCAGATAGGTTTTAAGCAAAATTTCATGCCAGCGAAACCTTATATGGGTGTAATTGTTGATCATATACTTAAAAGTGGAAAAAGCAATGAAAAGAATAGCAAGAACGTAAGGTCCGTAGTTATTGAAGACAAATTCAAGGGTTAAAAGAATTTGTGTCGGCATCGGTAGTTCTGCGCCTAATTCTTCAAAGATATCTTTAAATTGAGGAACAACGTAGGAGATCAATACGGTAAAAGCAATCGCCATGGCAATCATAACGTTACGCGGATATGCCATCGCTTTTTTAAATTTGATAACATTGGCACGAATCTCTTCAAGCATATCGGCAAGCGCATAAAGTGCTTCATCAAGATTACCCGTTTTTTCTCCGAGTTGCACCATTGCCAACGATAAATTCCCGAGTTCAAAACGGAATCCCTCCATGGCAGTAGATAGGGAGTGTCCTGCATTGATATCGTCTGCCAGTTTTCCAAATACAAATTTCAAACTTTGATCTTCCGTCGCACTGGCGATTTCACTTAAAGAGTCGTGAATCGAAATACCTGCATTGGTCATTACGGCAAGCTGACGAATAGCAGCAATTAGTCCATCAGGCTTAATTTTGCGTTTTTTAATGTTTTGCATAAAATTTGTTTGAAACTTTTTCAAACGTGCTTCTATAGGTTCGGGCGCTTCCGTTACCTTGATTACCATCCCCGAATGTTTGAGTTTGACATAATCGTTGGCTTCTTTTCTATCGTTGGCATAGAAACCTACTTGCTCTTTTTTCCCTTTTGTGAGTATTGTTGCTACAAAGTATTTCATTATTTTGCTACCTTTAAGATTTCTTGAATACTCGTGATACCGTCAAGTGCTTTTTGGATTCCGTTTTCAAACAACGATACAAATCCCTCTTTAAGTGCTTGTTCGAGTATGGCGTCTTTAGATGCGCCTTTTGCAATTAAGGAAGAGAGCTCTTCAGAGATATTAAGTACCTCACAAATCATCTCCCTTCCCATAAAGCCGCTGTCGTTGCATTCGCGACACCCGCTACCGGTATAAAATTTTGCATTGTGGGGGATATACTCTTTGATCTCGTCTAAAATAGAAGCGGGGAGATGCTCTTCAACCTTGCAATGAGGGCATATTTTTCTTACGAGCCTTTGTGCTTGAATAGCAACTAGCGCACCGCTAATAAGGTAGTGTTGAATCCCCATATCGGCCATACGCGGGATAGCGCTTATTGCATCGTTCGTGTGGAGCGTAGATATTACTAAGTGCCCGGTAAGTGCAGCTTTAATGGCAATTTCAAGTGTTTCTTGGTCACGAATCTCCCCGATCATGATTTTGTCGGGGTCTTGACGTAAAATAGAGCGTAGAGCATCTGCAAAACTTAAGCCCACTTTCGCATTTACCTGTACCTGTTGGATCAGGTTCATTCTGTACTCGACGGGATCTTCAACGGTGATGAC
>JAQUCZ010000041.1 GCA_028685945.1 Sulfurimonadaceae bacterium
TTTTGAAACATATTGGCACTGTCAAAGCAGTTGGCTTTCATAAGTTTTTTTTGTATGTAAATTTTTAATTCGGCACTTGATGCATTTTCAAGTTCGATACTTTCCCATATTCTTGTTTGAAAATGCTCTTTTGCTATCAAATCCTCTTTTTCCGTTTTATGCAACGTAATAACAAATTTGATTTTTCTCGTATCGGAAAGTAACCTGATTTTTTCCATTAATATATTGGAATAAAGTTGCGCTTCGTCGAGTAAAACCAGAGGAATTTCATTCGTTACGTGTTGGTTGAGTATAGACATAAATTGCGTAAAATTAAGTTCACTGGTGTGTTCTTCTTGAAAAAGATCCAAAGCGAGTTTTTTGTAAAATTCGCTTTCGTCCAAAATCGGTGTTTGGTAGAGATACACTTTTTGTAAAGAAGATAAATCACTATACAGCTTTGTTAAAAACATGCTTTTGCCGGTTCCCGGTTTGCCGTATAGAAGCACCATCTTCAGAGGTTTTTTGACAGAATCTTTGAGGGATTGATAGATCGTAGAGACTCTATCAAGTTGGACGTAGTCCTTATGATTGACAACGTCCAAAAAAACATCTTTGGAGTTGAGGAAGATATTAGATTTCATCTTCCTCATTTGCCTCGGTAGAATTTGCATCGGCATTTTTCATGCCGAGGATCTCATTACTTATACCTTGGTATCCCAAGTCTGATAAAGAGAGATTATTATTCTCTTTGTGGATAATATGAGGTTCGATTACGATAACGAGTTCCTCGACTTGTTTTGCCATCTCTTCGCGGCTAAAGAAATATCCGAGACCGGGAATGTCTCCTAAAAGAGGTACTTTACTTACACTTTCCGTGTTTTTTGTGTTAATAAGACCACCTAGAATAATTTTGTTTCCGTCCTTAACCGTTACCACTGAAGAGAGTTGGCGTCTACTCAAATCGGGCGGCATACGTCTTTCTTCACGATCTTTTGACATTTGTGAGTTTGTTTCGGAGAGGGAAGGATTGATAATTAACGTAATAGTTTTGTCATCTGCAATCTCCGGTGTAATCGTGAGTAAGACACCTGCAAAAATCGATTTAATCATTTCATTTTGTGTAGTGGCTGCAACGCCACCACCGCTTCCTTGTTGCTGTGTCGAAGATTGTATTTTGTAAAAATATTCTGTACCTGCCGTGATTAAAGCAGGTTGGTTATTGAGGGTTAGAACTTTAGGATTTGAGATTGCATTGACATCCCCTTGCGTTTTTAAGAACTTGATAATCTCCTTAAGACTGCCGCCTGCTTTAACACTTACTAAGCGCATTGTATCTTGGGCACCCGTGTAAAATCCTTCAGTAATGGAATCTCCGTTAAATTCGGATACGTTTTTAGCTTTTAAGTTATGCACGCTTAGTTCTATATCTTGAAGTGCATAGAGCTGTGCCCAATCAATTCCTGTTGATTTACTGTCAGCCATTGTGACAGAAAGCAACTGTACGTCTATTAACACTTGAAGCTGTACTTTATTTTGTAATTTTTCTAGATACTCTTCAAAACGTTTCATCTGCTTGAGCGTAGCGGTTACCGTAACCAAACCTGCATTTTTATTAATAACGGGTGCATGAGCCTCATAGACGTCTTCAGGTCTGTTGAGAATTTTTTGAAACTCTTTGTCGAGCTCTTCCCAAAACTTTACTTCATCGGTACTTTCTATTTTAATGCCCGATTCGGAAGAGGTTTCCTTAGAACCTTCCGTACTTGTTGCAGCAGCTTTCATCTGTTTGGCGTCGGTATTGGATGTTAAAGTGACATCGGTGCTACCGGTGCTTTTTCTTTGCGACAGAATATAGTCGATGTTAAAAACCTTAGTTGTCAAATAAGATATTTTAAGCAAACCGTTCTCAAGGGTGTATGAAAGGTTGTTTTCACCTAAGACAATATTCAATACTTCTGTTATGGTGAGATTGTTAAGGTGCGTTTTGTTAAGTTTAGTATTTAAAAACTGCTCCGCATTAGGATCACTGACGATCACGCTGAATTCACATTCATCACTCAATTGATCGATAAAATCGATAATCTTCGTATCTTTGGTTGAGCTAATGCTAAACAACTCATAATTACAATCGGCATAAGAACTACTTGAGAGCAGCAAGGTAAGCAATGCGCTATAAAATGAAAGTTTAATCGATTTCATGGTCTTTTCCTACTTATTTTTGAATTTTAAATTAAGATTTTTGCTATTAGTCGATAGCACTAAATCTTTATTGTTTTTAGACAACACAATGGAGGTTTTATGAACCTGCTTGATGGTGTAACCTTGAATAACATCCTCTTGCACGTACCATTTTCCGTTGATAAGAGCCGATTTATTGATGATCGCATCGACGCTCAAAGTTTTAGCCGGTTCTTTGTCGGTTACGATCGTTTGCATATCGGTTTGACTTTTGACAATCCCAAGTGGGATGATACTGTCAGCCATTTTGTGCGTGCTACGGTTTGTACCGTCTGTTTTTTTCTCAGATTTGTTTTTATCTAAAAAAATAAACGGATCTTTTAGATGATTCACTGCCGCAACTTTAAGACCTTCTCGAGGCGGCTTGATCGCCTCGACTTGCTCATCTACCCAAGAGAGTTCAACATTATCATTCGCACCGAGCATAAGATATGCCGAGAATAGTAAGAGAATATGCTTTTTCATTAGTAAATTATCCCCCATACCGATATGTTAAGATCACTTTCGAGTTTATCTTTTGCTTGGATATTCATCGTATGGACATCTATAACAAGCTCACTTTGTTCTAAAGAATTAATAAATTTTAACGTGTTGCTAAACGGGGCAGTACTTTGGACGGTTATATCTAAAATATGACCGAAAGAACCTTCCTTTTTAGCGTAAGTATTCGTCAAATTACGTAAATTCACGTTAAAAAGCTTTGCATTCGTTGAGATAGAGTGAAGGTATTCCCCCCACGTTCTTTCATCATAAATTAGCGAAGAGATTGTTTCGATTTTGTTTTTGATATACGCGTTTTGTGTTTGCATCAACGTATATTTCTCTTCAATCTGTTTAATTTGAGCTCGCAGATTCGCAATTTTTGATTCAGGGTTTATCTGGAGGTAGCCCTTGTCATCATTGATCTTTTTTTCGAGTGCTGTAACTTCATTTGTTATTTTATTAAACTGAGCCTCAGCAGATTCCCAAAAAAGGAGATAAGAAAAAGCAACTAAACCGAAGAAAATCATGACGTAAATCATAATTATATCTTTTTGGGTTTTCTCTTTAAATGCCGTATCTATCTGGTGCAGATAGTTTTCTACATTGATTTTCATAGTAGTTCCACCTTTAACTCGCCGAAGTATTTCTTCGACTCGTCTTGATATAAAATCTCTTCGATAGAAAATTTATATTGTGCATCGTACTCTTTTGTAAAATGCTCAATGAGCTGCGTAATTTGCTTGTCTTTTGATGCAACAAGACCAAGGGTGAATACTTTGTGCTTGTCTTTTTCTTCATAAGATAAAATTTCCAAGCGTACACCGAACTTATTAAGGTTTTGTGTTAAGAGATGTATATGCTTCGCTTTCATCGGGTAGTTGACTTTTACGTCGTGAATTTTGATAAGAGTTGCTTTTTTGGCGTTGTAATCATCTTCTTCAGCTTTTAAAAGTGCTAAAAATTTTGCTTTCTCCGCCTCTGTTTTATTGATAGTTGCTTCTCTCGTGGTACGTATATTATGTACCTCGTTATACTCCTGTGTAAGCATATCGTACCGCACCCCTTGTGCGTATGTAAGCGACCAATACGCCATAGGATATATAAATGCCAAAAGGAGCGAAGCCGCAGTGACCAGAATTAACTTGCCGCTTTCCCTTTTAATAAACTTCGGAGGTCTGTGGTAAAGGGTAAAATTAGAATCGTACTTCTCTTTTTCATCGAGCGTCGTGTAGAGGTGCATCAAGGCATGGAGCTGATCAACGTGTGTACTTTCGCTTGTGTAACCGTATTGGAAGTCGAAATTTTCACATTTGATTTTGAGTTCAACTTCTGCCATCTCGTCAAAGTGGGTGGCGGTATTGATCTCGGCACCTATATAAACGGTTTCGATCTTGTCGATCTCGAAAGCTCTTTTAACGTACGTGAGAATATCGTTGATATTTGAAAAAATCTCTTTATAGAGTTTTATTATATAGTCTTTGTATTCGCTAAGGGTATCTTTGAGCGTTTCCGTTTTTAGGAACTCTATGAAATACTCGTAATCGACTCGCTCACCGTATATTTCACAAAATCGTTCGTGTATCTGAACAAGAGAATATTTGATAGACTTGGTAAAAAGAAATTCATGTTCGCTGTACACGGCTACAAAAGCATCGTTTTCTTGGAAGTAAACGAAACAATGCACCCCGTGCGATTCTATGATCCCTTTTGAATAAAGAGACTTTATTAAAAGAGGAGCAGGGATGATAACGTCGATATATTTAATTCTCTCGACGGCTTTTTGGTATGTTTGTGCTAAAACAAGAGGATCGACGATAAAGACATGGAACGTTTTGTTGTTTTCGTCAAGACTGTTGAATGCCTCGATATATTGAATCTGGTATGTAACGGCTTGGTCAAGACCCAGCTCGTCGTACACCTTGTTGTTAATTGCATCATAAAGATCTTCTTCGGGGATGTTTTTAGATATCGCAATTTGACTATTGATAAACCCTTGAGAATTTAAATATGATATTGCAAACTGTTCCTTTTGATATTCCGGCGTTTTGATCTGGCTAAGAAAACTTGCTTTACCGCCTATGTAAATATCATTATAAGGATTAACCGATATAACACTTGAAAAAGAGTGATTCGTTTGGTTGCTCATTGTATATCATCCTATTTAAAATGAACCATTATCATGGAACAAAATTCATTGTGTTTATAAAACTCGATCCTGAAAGTTTTGCCGCTCTCGTCCACTGAAAACCTTTTGTCTAAGTTTTTGAGAGCAACTGCTATACCACTTTCGTCGCCGTTGCTTTTATATCCAATAATATTAACACGAATATTATCGTTTTGTAACACCCTAAAATCGTCAGTTACGTAAAAATCTGAAGTAAAATCTCCAAAACTTTTCTTTCCGTCGATCTCAATTACAAATTGCGTCGGACAATCGTGTGCTACTTGAAAATATTGAGGTTTAAGTTCGGTTATCTGTTTGTTGCCGATGTAAACGATATATTTTCCAAAATTCTTCCGTACGGTTCCCAACGGGTGGGAAAATACGAATTCATTAGAGGTGGATTTTATCGGAAGAAAGCTTAAAGATTTTTTGATATCGTTGAGATTTAGCAAAATATTGTTATTTATTGATAAAGTTCCGTATTCTCGGAGTATTTTTTCGAGTGATACGGCATCTAAATCAAAACTTCTGCTAAAAGATATATCCATGATTTTCATAAATTCTTCGATTGCCAAGAGTTGATAAAAGACTTTTTGAGAAAGTGTAGGAAGATTTTTGCTGCTCTCAATAGCAAATGCAGGTTTGTTATGTGTAACGGCAAAATAGGTAAGTGAAAGCTGCATCGTTTCATCGTCGAATTTTGTATTGGTGTTTCTAACGTCAAACGTATGGTGCTGCTGTAAAAGTTTGCTGTTAAGATTTGCTTTGACTTGCGATGCTATTTCATTTAAATTGCCGAATGGTTGGTTTTGATCAAGTTGTACTTGGTCTATGACACATGTTTGTCCCCATGCGTTTGGATTGAAAATATTTCCTTGGTGCTCTTTTCTGTAAAAACCGTTTCCGTCATGGAGGTTGAGTACGAGAGAAACGTTTTTGGAGAGGATAATGTTTTTTATTTCGTCGATAATCTGTTTGTCTTTGTCGTTTTGATCGATTTTCGCAAATTTTCTGTTCATGTCGCCGTGAATGCCGCGCTGATCAAACTGTATGCTGGGCGTGTTGAGATTGGGAACGATCCAAAGGTTTTTGGAGTGGATGGTGTAATGCGTTGCCAAGAGAGAAGCGGCAAAATAACCGCCGGGTTCGTCTCCGTGGATCCCCCCGATGACCAGAAGGGTAGTATTTGAATCGTTGTTTTCTTTTTTTATGAGTTGCACCTTGGCATGTGCAAAACTCAAACAAAGAAAAATCGCTAGGAGAACTCGCATCTATTTTTCTACAAAAATTTTCATTTTGTTGTTTTGATCGATTCTAACCATAAGGGTTTTTTCTCCCGTAAATTTGAAGCTCATCGAGGCATAAATCTCTTTAAAAGTGATCTGATAGGTAGCCGTCTCGTTAGGGTAAGGGATAACGTTTATCTCTTTAAAGATAATGGTCTTTTTTTCGTTTTTATTGAAGATACGCTCTTTGTAGCTTGCAAATTCCGGATACTTCATGCCGTCAAAACGTTTGAAATCTTCCGAATAAAAAGAGAGGTAGGCTTCAAGATCGTTGTATATCCATGCATAACGCCATTCGTAAAGTTGTGCCAGTAGCGAAGCAACGGTATCTTTGGATATCGTTTTTGGTATTTCAGATTCGTTGATAATCAAAAGCGTATCTTCGAGTTCTATCCTTTTTTCTAAACATTTAATGTTGGAGTTGTTGATAGCGATACAGCCGCGCGTAAATTCGTCCCTCTCTTGTTCCGTGGGAAGTCCGTGGATCCAAATACCCGAGCCGTTTTTGCCTCTGTAAGTGTCGTAGAGATTTGGGTACGAGGTGACAAAAGCGAGAGGACCGTAAAAAGAATCGAGCTTGTCGATTTTTTTTGTCAGTTCGTAAATACCGATGGGGGTTTTAAGGTCGCCTTCTTGAAGCTTATCCCCTTTCTCTTTACCCGTAAATGCATCGTAATCTTTTTTAAATACGAAAGTACCGTTATCGTCCCGCGCGTACAAAGAGAGTTTCGATTTGTTTTTTTCACATGCCAAGAGAGCGGAGTGCTTCTCAATATACCCGAAATTTAAGTTGTGATCTTTAAGATAACCGTCCCAGTAGCCTCTTTTGGTGAGTTCAAAATCAAGCTGTTTTTGAATATCTTTAATACCGTCGTTTCTATAGGCGGTTAAAAGGTCGTTTGCAAATAGATGAAAACCGATGATGCATAAAAAAAGAACTCTCATGATTTATACCCTATCTCCTCTAAGTAAGTTTTGTCTTTGCTCCACCCTTTTTTGACACTCACTTGGAGCTCTAAATAGGCCTTTTTGCCGCTGAGTTTTTCTATTTTTTCTCTTGCGGATTTTCCGATACGCTTGATAGCTTCTCCGCCTTTGCCGATGATGATCCCTTTTTGGGAATCTTTTTCGAGGATGATGGTTGCGTAGATTTTGTCTACGTGGCGCACCTCTTCGATTTTATCGATCAATACGTCCGATTCGTAGGGGATCTCGTCGCTGATATTTTCAAAGATCGCTTCTCGAACAAAACCTGCATAAATATCGCGTACGAGCTCGCTTGTAAGATCCTCGGGATCGAAAAGGTAAGGGGACTCCGGGAGATGCTTTACGATCGTATCAAGCAGGTCGGCATGCCCTATTTTTTTCGAGATAGATACGGGGATGAGCGCTTCGAAATGATCGGAAAAATCGTTGTATTGAGAAATTTTTTTAAAAAGTTTTTCTTGTGATACCTGATCGATTTTTGTAAGTGCGATGATATGTTTGACT
>JAQUCZ010000042.1 GCA_028685945.1 Sulfurimonadaceae bacterium
AACAGTTACATCACATGGAACGACCTCGATAAAAAAGGCTATATCGCTACATGCCAAGAGATCGAGAACAACCAAACGCTTTGTAGCTGCATCGCCAAAGAGGTGTTTAAAGAGTTCGCTTACGACGGTTTTGATCGCAATACGAGCGAACATAGAGAGTTTTACGAAGAGACGAAAGAGGAGTGTTTGGATGACTCATGGTTTTGATCTTGAAAATCCGCTTGTATGTGAGGGGATCATAGGGGACGGCTGCGGAGGCGGCAGAATCTTTTTTGCAAAAGAGGGCGCGGTGTTTGCGTTTGATCCCGCTTCGGGGGGTACGATAAAGATTTTCGAGTTTTGCGGCATGCCAAAGAAACTCACCAAAAAAAGGTGCACGATCACTCTGGCATGCCAAGAATCCTTGATCGAATTCGATCTCTCTTCGATGACGCACAGAGAGACTAACTTTTGCTATAATGACACAAAAAAATAAACTACTACAAGAGAATTTACAATGGAAAAAATAGAACCGATGACACTGTTTGGATACAACAAACTCCAAGCAGAAGTAAAAGACCTTAAAGAGGTGAAACGCCCAAACGTAGTCAAAGCGATCGAAGAAGCACTCGAACACGGAGACCTTAAAGAAAATGCCGAATACCACGCGGCAAAAGAGCAACAAAAGTTGATCGATCTGCGTTTGGCGGAGCTTGCCGAGGTTATCGGTAATGCCAAAATCGTCGATCCGAGCGAACTTGAACACGCACGCGTGAGTTTCGGCTCTACCGTGATCGTCTGCGACGTCGATACCGATGAAGAAGCTACCTATACCATCGTCGGCGGATGCGAGAGTAATCCCGACATGGGGCTTATATCTTTCGGTTCCCCGCTGGCAAAACAGCTCCTCGGACGCGAAGAGGGGGATGTGTTCAAAGTACGTCTGCCTAGCGGCGAAAGAGAGTACGAAGTGCTGGAAGTAACCTATCGGGAGATCGTCTTTGAGTGCCGTTAAAGTAGGGATTATCGGAGCAAGCGGCTACACGGGGCTCGAGCTTGTAAAGATACTTATCAACCACCCGATTTTTACCATTACCTATGTCGCAAATACCGAAGGGGGGATGCGTCTAAGCGAACTGCACCCTTCGCTAAGCGGCGTGTTTGACTGCGACGTGCAAAAAGCGGACGTCAACGGGTGCGCGAGTGCGTGTGATTTGGTCTTTTTGGCGGTGCCGCACCAAACGGCGATGGCATTTGTAAAGCCGCTTATATCACTTGGCATAAAGGTGGTCGATCTCTCGGCGGATTACCGTCTGCCCCAAGATATCTACGAAGCGTTTTATTGCCCCCACACCGACGAAGAGAACCTCTCCCAAGCGGTCTACGGGCTGCCCGAACTTTTCCGCGACGAACTTAAAACCACCTCGCTTGTGGCTAATCCGGGATGTTTTCCTACGTCGGCTATTTTGGCGGTATTGCCGTTTTTAAAATACCGCGTCGAGGGGACTCCCGTAATCGTCGATTCCAAAACGGGGGTGAGCGGCGCGGGGAAAAAACTCAGCGACACGACCCATTTCGTCAACGTCAACGACAACCTTTTCGCCTACAACCCTCTGATGCACCGCCATGCACCCGAGATCGCGCAAAAGCTCGACATACCGTTTGAGGAGGTACATTTCGTGCCCCATCTTGTACCGCTCACGCGCGGGATGCTCTCAAGCGTTTACTTGCATGTACGGGGTGATTTCGATCCTTTGGCGGTTGTGCAGGAATATTATGCCGACGAGCCGTTTGTGCGCATCAGCAAGGTTCCCGTCGATATGAAAAACGTTGCGGGAACGAACTTTTGCGATCTTTACGTCAAACGCAAAGGGGATATGCTTTTTATTTCGAGTGCCATCGACAACCTCATGCGCGGGGCATCTTCCGCCGCGGTGGTAAATGCCAACTTGATGATGGGGCTAGATGAGGCACTCGGGATTCCCAAGATAGCATATGTCCCTTAATCTAGAGATCAAAGAGGGGGCGTTTATCGTTACCGATGCGCACTATGCACCCTCGATGCGCCCCGAACTTTTACCTTTTTTACATGCCATAGAAAAAAAAGAACTGCGCCCTACGCAGCTTGTTTTTTTGGGCGACATGCTCGATGCGCTTTTTGGCGGTATCCCCCATACGATCGAGAAAAATCAAACAATCGTCGATACGATCAACCGCATCTCCCAAGAGATAGAAACGATCTATCTCGAAGGCAACCACGACTATAATCTGGCAAAGATTTTCCCACATGCCAAGGTTTTTTCTATTGCCTCCCAACCCGTGGCATGTAGCTACGAGGGGAAAAAAATCTACCTCTCCCACGGCGATTTCGATGCGCCTTTGGGGTATCAGGTGTACACGTTTTTGATCCGCAACCCTATCGTGCTTTTTTTTCTGCGCTACTTCGACGCATGGACGAACCACTCGATTTTGCGATTCGTCGATAATCATCTAAGCAAAAAAGAGGATTGCAAAGAGCTTTCTTGGTTTGAAGATTTGATTAAAAAAAGGATCGCTAAAAAGTATGTTTGCGATTATTTTTTAGAGGGGCATTTTCACCAAAATAAGCAGATTTTGCTCCCCTCTTGCCGCTATATCAACCTCGGTGCTTTTGCTTGCAATCAAAGATATTTTATAGTAAAATCGTCTCACGATGTAGAGTTACTGGAAGAAAAAGTATTCTCTTAAAAGGGATAAAAAAATGAAATTAGATAGTTCGTTGAAAGTCGGCTCCAATGAGATGGAACTTGTCGATTTTCGTATATTCAAGCAAGAAGAGGACAGGGTTTACGAGGGGATCTACGGGATTAACGTCTCGAAGGTTCGCGAGATTATTAAACTGCCCCATTTAACGGAACTTCCGGGAACTCCCGACTTTATCGAAGGGATTTTTGACCTAAGAAACGTCGTCATTCCCGTGGTGAGTTTGGCGAAATGGATGGGGATTGATGAACCCGAATCGGCAAAGAAAAACAACCGCGTCATCATCACCGAGTTCAACAACATCCTTATCGGGTTTATCGTGCATGAGGCAAAACGTATCCGCCGTATCAGCTGGAGCGATATCGAGCCTGCTTCGTTTACAAGCGGGACGGGATCGCTTGAGGGTAGCAAGATTACGGGAGTAACCAAGATAGAAGACGATAACGTCTTGCTTATTTTAGACCTTGAAAGCGTGGTGCAGGATCTTGGGCTCTACCAACCGGATTTAGGGGATATTCCTCAGGAAACAGAGAAGTTTTCGGGGCTTGCGTTGATTCTTGACGACAGTTCCACCGCGCGTAAAATCGTCAAAGACACCTTAGAAGATATGGGATTTGACGTGATCGAGGCAATGGACGGACAAGAGGGGCTTGAAAAACTCGATGAACTTTACGAGATATACGAAGATAAAATATCCGAGCACCTAAAAATCGTTATCTCCGACGTCGAGATGCCCAAAATGGACGGGTTCCACTTTGCCGCCAATGTCAAGAGCGACGGAAGATTCAACAAGATACCGATCGTCTTCAACTCCTCCATCAGCGATCACTTTAGTGAAAACAGAGGCAAAGAGGCAGGGGGCGAGGCGTATCTCGTGAAGTTTAAAGCAAGAGAATTTTATGATGAAATCGCGCGTATCGTTCGTGCGTATATGAAGTAGGAGTGAAAATATGGATGAATTTCAAGAAATACTACAGGACTTTTTAGTCGAGTCGTTTGAGCTGATCGAACAGCTTGACCAAGATCTCGTCGAGCTTGAATCAAGACCCGACGATCTCGAACTCCTCAACGGAATTTTCCGTGTTGCGCACACCATCAAGGGTGCTTCGTCGTTTTTGAACTTCGACGTTTTAACCCATTTGACCCACCATATGGAGGATGTGTTAAACAAAGCAAGACACGGAGAACTCAGTATCACCGCCGATGTTATGGACGTGATTTTGGAATCGATCGACTTGATGAAAACACTTCTTGCAAAAATCCGCGATACGAGTGAAGATTCGGGGGTAGAGGTGGAGGATTGCGTTCGCAGACTCGATCAGGTAAGCGGCGGCGGAAAAATCGAAGCCCCCGTAGTCAAAGAAGCGCCGATCCAAGAGGCAACAAAAGAGGAAGTTGCAGAGGATGTAGCACAGCTTGAAGAGGAAGCCGAAGCGGAAGAGGAGATCGACTACGAAAACCTGAGTGAAGCGGAGATCGAAGCGGAGATCGAACGCCTTTTGGCAAAACGCCAAGCCGAGGACAAAGCAAAACGTGAGGCAAAACAAAATGCGGGAGAAAGTGTTCCTACACCGCCTCCTGCACCTAAAGAGGAAGCCAAAGAAGCGCCGCAAGAAAAACCCAAAGAGCAGCCTAAACCTGCCCCGAGTGCAGCGGTCGTTCCTGCAAAACCAAAAGCGGCAGCACACGACGACGAGGATGAAGACGCCAAAGCGGCGGCTCCTGCCAAAAGAGGTGCGGCAACGGTGGAACAAACGATCCGCGTCGACGTCAAAAGGCTTGACCACCTTATGAACCTTATCGGGGAGCTTGTTTTGGCGAAAAACCGCCTTATCAAGATCAACGACGACGTCGAAGAGCGCTACGAAGGGGAGGAGTTTTTAGAGGAGCTTACGCAGGTTGTTTCGATCGTCTCTCTTGTCACCACCGACCTTCAGATCGCGGTTATGAAAACAAGGATGCTTCCTATCGGCAAAGTGTTCAACAAATTCCCGAGAATGATCCGCGATTTGGCGCGCGAGCTTAACAAAAAAATGGAACTCGAAATCTCGGGTGAAGAAACGGAACTCGATAAATCGATCGTCGAAGAGATCGGCGATCCGCTTGTACATATTATCCGTAATTCGTGCGACCACGGGGTGGAGATGCCTGCAGATCGTATCGCCAACGGCAAATCCGAAGCGGGTACCATCGGGCTAAAAGCTTACAACGAAGGAAACGCGATCGTTATCCAGATTACCGACGACGGAAAAGGTCTCGATGCCGAGATGCTTAAAATGAAGTCTTTGGAGAAAGGGATCATCACCGAAAAAGAAGCGGAGATGATGACCGACAAAGATGCGTTTAATCTGATCTTTAAACCGGGGTTCTCCACCGCAGCGGTGGTCACGAACGTTTCGGGTCGCGGCGTGGGAATGGATGTCGTTAAAACAAACATCGAAAAACTCAACGGTATTATCGATATCGACAGCGAACTGGGAGTCGGGACTTCGATCAAACTTAAAATCCCTCTTACGCTAGCGATCATCCAAGCGCTTTTGGTGGGGGTACAAGAGGAACATTACGCTATCCCGCTTGCGTCGGTTTTAGAGACGGTACGTATCTCGGTCGATGAGATATATACGGTTGAGAACCGCTCCGTTATGCGTCTTCGCGACGAAGTGCTCTCGTTGGTGCATATCGGGGATATCTTCGAGGTTAAGCGTGTTCTTGATTCGAGCGAATATACTTACGTGGTGGTACTCGGGCTTGGTTCAAGCAAACTCGGGCTTATCGTCGATACCCTTATCGGGCAGGAGGAGATCGTTATCAAATCCTTGGGCGAGTACCTCAAAGGGATCGAAGGGATTGCGGGAGCTACCATTCGCGGAGACGGCGGCGTAACGCTCATCGTCGACGTAGCGGCGCTTATGCAGATGGCAAAAGGGGTGAAATCAACCGCTCTTATCGAAGATGCTTCCGCCTCACATGCCAAAGAGAAGACAAAGCCGAGCGATTACGTCATTATGATCGTCGACGATTCCAAAACCGACCGAACCATTATGAGAAAATCGCTTGAGCCGTTGGGTGTGACTACGGTGGAAGCCGCAGACGGGCAAGAGGCGCTCAATATTCTCAAACAAGGGGATCACCAGTTCGATGCGATGCTTATCGACATTGAGATGCCAAGAATGGACGGCTACACGCTGGCAACGGAGATTAAAAAATACAACAAGTATAAAAATCTCCCACTTATCGCCGTTACGTCAAGAACGAGCAAATCCGACAGAATGCGCGGGGTAGAATCGGGTATGGTCGAGTATATCACCAAACCTTATTCGGCAGATTATCTTGCAAGCGTGGTGCAGAGAAACGTAAACTTTAAAGCGGAGTTTTTATAATGAGTGATAAATTAAAACAAGTAATCAGCAATCAAACGAAAAAAAATGAGGTCGATACGGTTCACGTAAACGACGTGGTACAGCTTGTAGGGTTTATCATCGGAGACGAAGAGTACGCGGTGCCGATTTTGAGTATCCAAGAGATCATCAAACCCATAGAATGGACGCGCGTACCCCAAACTCC
This sequence comes from Sulfurimonadaceae bacterium, assembly GCA_028685945.1. Taxonomy (GTDB): domain Bacteria; phylum Campylobacterota; class Campylobacteria; order Campylobacterales; family Sulfurimonadaceae; genus Sulfurimonas. The sequence goes on from JAQUCZ010000042.1 coordinate 6,286, forward strand.
TGCGTACGTGTTGGGGGTATTCAACCTTCGCGGTTCGGTGATTCCGCTGATCGATCTTCGTTTGAAATTCGGTCTTAAAGCGAAAAAACACAATGAAGAGACCCGCTTTTTCGTTCTTAAACAAGGGGACGACGTAGCGGGATTCGTGATCGATCGCTTGACGATGGCACTTCGTATCAAACGCTCCAATATCGGGCCGGCACCCGAGACGATGGCGGGGGATGAGAGTCTTATCGACGGAGTAGGAAAACAAGAAGACCGCATTTTGACGATTTTAAAGGTCAATAAACTTCTTGAGAGAGATTTTTAATCTCGGCAGTTATGATCAAACCCTCTTCGCTTAGCATCTCTTCTCAAAACAACACCCTCTCTCTTGCCTTTGCGGGGGAGCTCTCTCTCTTGCAGTTGGCACCCTACGAAAAACGTCTTAGCGCTCTCTCGTCTATAGATTGCGAACGTGTCGTTTTGGATCTAAAAGATTTGGATTTTATCGATACGGCGGCAGCGCTTTATCTTGAAAAGCTCCAAAAGGGGTTTCGTGCCAAGGGTCTGAGCGTTTCATTAGAAGGGGTCTGCTCGGCGGTAGAGCAAACCCTGCTTCTTGTCCAAAACGTGAAAAAAGCCTCACATGAACAGATCTCGCCAAAACAGAAAAGCTTTTTGGAGAAAACGGGGGAATATGTCGTAGACCGCGTTGCGGGGTTAAATTCATTTTTCTCTTTTTTGGGAGTGATTTTTTCGACGAAGTTTCACTCTTTGAAGTCGCTTCGTTCTTTGCGTCTCAAAGAGATCGCTTTTGAGATCAACGAAACCGCTATCAAAGCGCTCTTGATCGTGTTCGTGACCAGTTTTTTGATGGGGGTGGTGGTTTCGTACCAATCGGCGTACCAGCTTAAACTCTACGGTGCGAATATCTTTATCGTCGATATGCTCGGGCTCTCTATTTTACGGGAACTCTCGCCGCTTATCACCGCTATCGTCATTGCAGGGCGCAGCGGTTCGGCATTTGCCGCGCAGATAGGGGCGATGAAGATCACCGAAGAGCTTGATGCGATGCGTACGATGGGGTTTGATCCTTACGTGTTTTTGGTGATTCCGCGCATTTTGGCACTTATGATCGTGATGCCGCTTTTGATTTTCGTCTCCGACGTGGCGGCGCTTTTTGGCGGGATGATTATCGCAAATATCGATTTGGGCATTTCGGTGGAGCTGTTTTTGGACAGATTTGCCGACGTGATTGCGCTGAAACATTTCGTCGTAGGGGTGGTCAAAGGTCCTTTTTTTGCTTTTTTGATCGCAACTATCGGCATATATCGCG
>JAQUCZ010000043.1:0-4018 GCA_028685945.1 Sulfurimonadaceae bacterium
TAGAGATAATCTCTCTACAACTTCTATCTTTCGATACCTTTGTACCATACTTTCATCTTTTTTAAAACTAAGTTATAATTCAGCCTATCTTTTATCGAGGTTATGGCATGTTTTCTAAAAGAAGTATCAGAAGAGATTTTCTCGTTCAACTCATTTTTGCTTCCTCTTCGCTTATTATTATCTTTTCCTCTTTTTTATACCTTTACATAGAAAACTCCGTTTTTGAAGAGAAACGCCAAGAGCTGCTTCAATATGCAAAAAATATTGCAAGCAACAGATCGATTGCGGCAAACATTGAGGCAACCACGTCGGAACCTTTTATCAATATAAGTGTCGAAATCATCTCTTTAAAAAAGCCCTACACCGATGTCGATACCTATGAAACAACGCAAGGCAACAACATCTTTTTAACACTCGTGTACCCGTACAATCTTCAAGATTTAAGCTATATAAAAATCACCAAAGACGTAACGGCGACAAAAAAACTTTTGGAAAAAATTCTTCATTATATTTTTATTATCAACGTGGCGGGCTTTATACTTGTTATCGTTTATGCTATTGCGCTCTCTAAAATGTTGGTTTCACCCGTGAGAACCCTCTCATCCAGACTCTCCAATATGAACGAACATCTCATCCGCCCCATCGTCGTCAAAGAGTTGCCCGAAGAGTTTGAACCGCTGGGTCTTACGCTTAATCATCTCATAGCACGGATACAAAACTTCGTCAAATACCAAAAAGAGCTTTTCATAGGAACGGCTCACGAGCTTAAAACCCCCTTAGCCGTTATCAAGTTAAAAAATCAGGTCACCCTGATAAAAAAAAGAACCCCCGAAGAGTATATAGAGGCGCTTAAGATCACCAACAAAACAATCGACGAGATGAACGTCATCGTCTCAAACATCCTTAATATCGGGCGTCAAGAGGGAGCCCTTTTAGATAAGCCGGTAGAGGTTGACGTTATAGCCGTTTTACGCGAAAAAGCAAACGACTTCCTGCTCCTTGCGGAAAACGAAGGGAAAAATCTGCATATCCATTTAGAACCCAACGGTTTTATGGCAATGTTGCAAGCGGGGCTTTTAAAACAGATCATCCAAAACTTTCTCCAAAACGCTCTAAAGTTCACCCCGAAAGAGAAAAACGTTATCCTTAGAAGTTCTCAAGACGACGTAGGGTTGCTTATCGAAGTGATAGATGAGGGGTGCGGCATCGATGAGAGTGTCGATCTGTTTGCACCCTTTAAAAGACAAGGAAACAAATCGGGGGTAGGTCTGGGACTTTTCCTTGCAAAAAGCGCTGCCGATGCTCTAGGAGCCCATATTTCTATTAAAAACAGAACCGACGGCATAGACGGCACCGTCGCATCGCTTCAGCTGAATTCACAGCTCTCTTGTATCCTGCCAAAATATAAAAAATAATAATCTCTAAGCCCCCAAAAAACAGCCTCAAAAAGAAAGCGGGCTGTTTAAAATACAATAAAGCTTTAATTTGATATAAATCGAACACATATAAAATTGCGTTGCAAAATATAGGCCAAAAAAAGAAGGTATTGTAGATGTCTTTAATCATAACAGATGAATGTATAGCATGTGATGCTTGTCGCGAAGAGTGTCCTATCGAGGCGATCGAAGAGGGTGACCCTATCTATTTTATCGATCCCGATCGTTGTACCGAGTGTGTAGGCGTATACGATGAGCCTGCATGTATTTCGGTTTGCCCCGTCGATTGTATCATCCCCGACAAAGATAACGTTGAAACCATTGCGGAATTACAATACAAATACAACAAAATTTTAGAAGAGGAGTAAGAACTCCTTTATGGCAAAAAGAGTAGCAGTTATCGACATAGGTTCTAACTCGATTAGAATGGTTGTATTTGAAAAGACTTCTCGTTTTGCCTTCCACCTTCTCCACGAAGCCAAAAGCAAAGTCAGAATTTCCCAAAGTGCCTACCAAAACGGCGGCAATCTCCAACCCGCCGCAATGGAACGCACCTTTTATGCACTCAGCGATTTTTTAACCGTAGCCGCTTCCTTTAAAGCGACGAAGATTTTATGCGTCGCCACATCGGCACTGCGGGATGCTCCCAATAAAACAGAATTTATCCAACGCGTAAAAAAAGAGCTGCATCTTAACATAAAAGTGATAGACGGCACAAAAGAAGCAACGTTCGGTGCCGTGGCATGTGCCAACCTCTTGCCCGAGCAAGAAAATGCTCTCACGATCGATATCGGAGGGGGTTCTACAGAATTTGCTCTCATCAACCAAAAAAACGTTTCTTCTCCTATCTCTCTTGATTTGGGAACGGTACGTCTTAAAGAGCTTTTTTTCGATACGGATAAAATCGACGATGCAGTCGCGTACATAGACGCAAAACTCGACGTTCTTGACACTTTAAACCCCACAACGCTCATAGGGATCGGGGGGACTTTTCGTGCAATTGCCAATGCCCTCATTCTCCACACCAAGTACCCGCTCAATAAAATCCACGGGTATGAGTGCAGTTACAAACTTTTTAGCCAATTTATCGAGGATATTTTGGCCGCAGACGAAACAAAGCTCAAAAAGCTTTATATCAAAAGCGATCGTTTCGACGTAATCAAACCGGGAGCATTGATTTTGCAAAGAGTTCTTAAAAAACTCTCGGTTTCCAATCTACTCTCAAGCGGTGTAGGCGTTCGTGAGGGGGTTTATCTCAGTGATCTCTTACGTAATTCTCAATGCAAACTTCCGCAAAACTATAACACGTCGGTGCGCTATCTTCTTGATAGCTACGTCATAGAACAAAACTACGCCAACAACCTCAATCGCCTTAGCAAAACCCTTTTTGATCTCACCCGACACCATCTCGAAATCGATCTTAGCTACCGTTCTGCTTTGGCAACCGCTGCAAAGCTCTACTCTATAGGAACGTCTATCCATTTTTATTCGAAGAATAAACATAGCTATTACCTTATCCAAAGTGCCATGGAATACGGTTTTACGCATCAGGATATTGTCCTTATCGCAACGCTTACCCGCTATGCCAAAGGAAAATTTCCGACCCCTTCCCATAGGGAGAGGTACGCTTTGCTCTTACCCGATGAAAAAACCCTCAAAGCGCTCTGCTATCTTCTTTCTTTGGCGGTAGTGCTTTTATCGCATAAACCGAGAAATCAGGATTTTCAATTGACTTTTAATGCAGGGGAGATCAAAGTGGAAACGACGAACAAACTCTATCTCGCCAAAGAGGCACTTGCAAAACTACCTAAGTTCAAACCTTTAAGAGTCACGATCGACTCTTAAAATCTCTGCCCCATCGTAAATTCGAAGTTTGCGGTTCTATCACCCTCTTGCTCGTTTAAGGCTTTTGCAAATATCAACTGGATCGGTCCAACGGGGGAGAACCACTCAAGCCCCGCACCGTAACCGCCGCGAGAGTATTCTTTAAGATTCTCTTCTCCGATGAAACCCCAGTCAACAAAGGTTACCAGACGCATCTTTGCTTTAGGAACCAAAGGAAGACTCAGCTCTACGTTATTGGAGAAAGTCTGGTACCCACCGATCTCAACTTCCATGCCGTCATTTCGGATCGCTTTAGGACCGATAGAGTAGCTTTCATATCCGCGTACACTTGATATACCCCCCATGTAAAAACGTTCGGCTATAGGAAGCAATCCCGTATCTGCCACATAATTAAAACGTGCTTTGTAGCGGAAAATTGCATCGAAACCTATATACTCTTCAAGTCCGTTATATTTTCCAAACATCGTTCTGCTTTTGAAAAAGTCGGCATCGGCACCTGCTCCCGCTTTTTCAAAACTTTGGCTCATCACCATCCCCTCGCGAGGAAGATAGTAATCATCCGTGTTGTCAAACGTCATACTAACGGTTATAGCACTTTTGGCATAATCCTCAAACGATGAAACCTGCCCCGGAATTTTATACCCGTCAACCGTTGTCGCGTCAAGAAAATCGTATGTGTTTTCAGAATAGCCGTACCCTAAATAGCCGCTGACATGTCTTGAAAATCTATGCCCTAC
>JAQUCZ010000043.1:4118-7510 GCA_028685945.1 Sulfurimonadaceae bacterium
CAAACGATGAAACCTGCCCCGGAATTTTATACCCGTCAACCGTTGTCGCGTCAAGAAAATCGTATGTGTTTTCAGAATAGCCGTACCCTAAATAGCCGCTGACATGTCTTGAAAATCTATGCCCTACGCCTACTCTCGAGCCGATCGTGTTGATCGTGTAATCATTATATTCGTTTGAAGATGAAAAAATTTCAAAATTTCCGCTAAAGTCACTGTCGTTCAAGCGCGGGTTTGAGATACTAAACGAGTAATTTTCGCTCATCTGCGATCTCTCTGCGCGAACGCCCACGCCTATCCCCGATCCCCAGATATTTCTATCATCAACAGAGATGCTCAGCAAGATACCGCCGTAGCTTCCGTATCCCCCGCCGATTTGGATATTCCCCGTCGGTGCCTCTTTGACCTTTACGATAAGATCCATCGTCTGGTTGTCGATACGCTTCTCTTCGATCGTATTGCCGTCGAAAAATCCCAAACGCCCCAAAGCGTTACGGGAATCTTTAAGATCGGTTAGAGAGTACATATCTCCCGGTCCCAGATAAAGCTCGCGACGGATAATTCTATCTAGTGTTCTATTATTTCCCGAGATTAGAACGTTTCTCACCTTCACCTTATCGCCCGGGATGATTTTAAAAACTACTTCGACCGTTTTTGCTTCTTTGTTTTTAATGAGATCGGGAACCACCTGCACGTACGCATAGCTTAAATCGGCGATAATCGTTTTTATCTTTTCCGCATCGTCGCGAAATGTTTTGATATTAAAAGGTTCGTTTGCAACCATGCTGATCACTTCATACACGGCGGCATCGTCGATCACCTTTTTCACCTGTTGCACCGAGACTTTACTTACGTTGTAAACATCCCCCTCCTCGATTTGGTAGCTCATCGAAGCGGTATAGTGATCGAAATTCACGCGCACGAAAGGTTGATCGACTTTAGAATCAAGGTATCCGTGCTGCATATAAAGATCGCGGATTCTTAGGTTATCGTACTCCAAATCCGCAAGCGACATCTTTCCGTCGTTGCGCCCCCAGAACCACCCCATAAACTCCCGCTCTTTATTGGCGATCACCTCATCGAACATATCGGTCTCAAGCCCATAAACACCGCTGTAATCAAGCTTTTCGATGATGATCTTTTCCCCTTCGTTGACCAAAAACGTCAGCTTGATCCCTCCGTTATCGAGAACCTCTTTCTCTATCTCCACCACCGAGTCGATCTTACCCTCTTGGCTTATAGCGTCGATAATCCTTTTTTTGGCGGCTTCAATCTTCTTTTCGTCGTATTGAGAACCTTTTTTGATCTGTACGACGCTATCACGCACCTCTTCGTCGTTCTCTTTCCACCCTTTGAGCTCTATTTTGGAGATAATCGGCTTCTCTTTACAATGAAACGTAAGCACCCCCTCTTGCAGCGTGACGTAGATGTCTTCAAAATATCCCTGTTTGAAATATTTTTTTACCGCTTTATCGATATCCTCTTGGCTTACCTCGTCCTCTATGGCAAAATCGAGCATCCGCAGTGCTACGGGTTCTGAGAGGTTAACCATCCCCTCGTATTGTATCGATTTGATCTGCATGGCATGTGAAGTTATCGCAAGAAGGGTAAAGAGTGTCGCTAAAAATATTTTCATTAGGTATCCGTGTTTCTAAAATAAGTTAGGATTTTACCTATTCGCAGGTTAATATTTCGTTATATGTTGCTTAAATTGAAAAACTTGGCTTTGTTTGGCATGTGTGTGCCCTTTTTGTAAACTTAGCTTTGTATAATTTTGTATACTTTATATCGCCTATCGCGGCGCCTACGCAGCTAAAGGGAGTTGTTCCTTTAGCGTATAAAATTAATAAAAACGGGTAATTTGAATGAACGTAGCAATTATTGGATTAGGACTTATGGGCGGCTCTTTAGCGTTGAGCCTTAAAAAATTGGATTTTATTACAAAAGTGGTCGGCTCCGATCACAACGAACAGCATCAAAAAGATGCCCTTAAACTCGGATTGGTCGAGGAGATCGTCTCTTTTGCAGAGGTCAAAAATGCCGACGTGATCTTTTTGGCTATACCCGTAGACGGGATCATTAAAGTTTTAGAGCAGTTAGAGGATGTTTCGCCCCAAACGACGATTATCGACCTTGGAAGTACCAAAGAGCTTATCCTAGCCTCGGTACCCAAAAAAATCCGTAAAAATTTCGTAGCGGCACACCCCATGACGGGAACCGAAAATTTCGGACCTTATGCTGCGATAGAGGGGCTTTACGAAGATAAAATCGTCGTGCTTTGCGACTTGGAAGAGAGCGGGGAGCACCAGCAAGAGGTTGCACGTAAAATATTTAAACATCTTGGCATGCGCAAACATTTTATGCGTGCAAAAGAGCACGACCGTCATGCCGCATTTATCTCCCACATGCCACATGCCATATCTTATTCGTTGGCAAATACGGTGATGAACCAAGAGCAAAAAGAGAACATCCTCACTCTTGCGGCGGGGGGATTTCGTTCTATGAGCCGTTTGGCAAAAAGTTCGCCGAATATGTGGGAGGATATCTTCCGCCAAAACAAAACCAACATCCTCGAAGCTATCACACTTTTTGAGCATGAACTCAGCTCCCTCAAAGAAGCGATTAAAAACGATGCGTGGCAAAAGGTGCACGATACGATGGCGGAGGGGAAAAAGCTCCACGATATTTTAGATTAGCCTCAAGAGAGGCCGTAGCGCTTTAGCACCTCTTTGAGAATTTTTTTCTCAATCTGCAAGTTTTGTTTCTCGTAAATATTTTTTTCAAGTTTTGCAATAATTTCGCTTACTTCGGGATCCTCTTTATAGGGTAAAAGTTTCATCAAAAGCGTTTTAGGCTCTCTTATGGAGCTTTTTGCCTCTTTTTTAAAGAGATTTCCCACCTCTTTTTTTGCCAAAACGTACCCGATACAACCTCCCGCAACAAGCGCTACAAAGATCCAAACCCAAAAGAAAATATCTTTGGCTTGCTCTGTTGCCTTCATAGAAGCGGGTTGCGTTTGTTTGAGAATAGTGAGCTCTTTGGGCGATTGTTGGTTTTTGATCTTGATAGAAATCGGTTTTGTTTGAAGTTTTTGAGCCGTTTTTGTAGCGAGATCGAAATACTCTAGCGCCAAAGGGGGGATAATGAAATCCCCGTCGGCAACAAAAGTGATCTTTTGGCTCCATTTTCCTTTTTCAAGGAGCGGTTTCTCCTCAAAAACGCTCACCCCCTCTATAAACGGCTTAAACGGCTTAATATCCTCAAAATTCCCCTCCCCCTCTATGCGCACGGTGATAGAGAGCACTTCATTGGAGTTAAGGGATGTTTTATCGCAATCGACCTCTAAAGTAAAATCTCCTATCAAAGAAAGGTTTGAGGGAAGCTCCATGGCATGG
>JAQUCZ010000044.1 GCA_028685945.1 Sulfurimonadaceae bacterium
CCTCGAGTGCATTTTGCAGAGCCACTTCGGTGTGTACGTCAAGCGCGGAGGTAGATTCGTCAAATATCACCACGCTCGGATCGGCGATAAGCATACGGGCGATGCTGATACGCTGTCTTTGCCCGCCCGAGAGGCGAATACCGTGGCGCCCTACGATCGTGTCAAGCCCTTTTGGCATGGCGGCGATCATCTCGGCGAGCTGCGCCATATGGAGCGCTTTGTGGATCGTTGCGTCGTCGATGGAATCATCCCCCATGGTGATGTTAAAACGCAGCGTCGCATTAAATAAAATAGGCATCTGTAAGACCAAAAACACCTTTTCGCGGAGGGAACGCTTGTTCAGTTCCTCGATCGCAACGCCGTTGTAGGCAAGCAATCCCCCCTCTTTTTCGTAAAACCCCGCAAGCACTTGAGCAAGGGTGGTTTTACCGCTGCCACTGGCACCTATGAGGGCGATCTTGGCATGTGCGGGGACGGTGAGGGAGATGTTTTTAAGTATCGGTTTTTCGGGATTGTAGGAGAAGGAGAGGTTTTTTGCTTCGATAGTTACCTCTTGACCCTCGAGGGTAAGGGTGCCGCTGTGTTCGGTTTGAAGCGAGAGGATTTTATTGAGTCTTTCTATTGCGGCTTTTGCCGAAGCGTAGGCGTATTGCATCGAGAGGATATCCTGTACGGGGGTCATAATAAACCAGATATAACCGAACATCGCAAACATCATCCCGATACTCAGATCGCTGTAGGCTACGAGCAAAAGCCCTCCCGCGCGCAAAAGCTCGAAAAAGACCAAAAAAACGGTGTAGGAGAGGCGTTCGTATGCGACGCTTTTATAGCCGTAGGCGTTGGATGTTTTTTGGATAGCGTCTGCTTTTTGGAGCGCCTGAGAGAAAAAATACCCCTCTTTGTTGCTTGCTTTGATCTGCCCAAAAAGCTCCAAAGTCTCCCCGACGTTTTCTTGAAACTCCTCAATGGCGCGATTTTCTTCTTTTTTTAGAATCCCTACGCGGCGCGACATCTTTTTGCTCATAAACATAATCAGGGGTTGGATAAACAAGATACAAAGCCCTAAAATAGGGTCCATCGCAATCATGACGATCCCTACCGCCAAGAGGGTTAAAACCGAAGCGACGAATTTGCTGCTGCTGGATATGAGAAAACTATCGAGGGTGTTGACGTCGGTGATAAGGTTGGAGGTGATCGCGCCGCTGCCGAGCACCTCGTACTCGTTCATCGACGCTATGCGCAGGTGCTCCAAGAGGCTTTGGCGTATTTTAAAGGTGACGTATTTGGAGAGACGGGTGAAAATCTTTGTGGTCACCACCCCCAAAAGGTAGTATAAAAACCGCAGTGCTACCACGCCGAGGGTCACCCATGCGATGTAGTAAAACGCATCCCCGCTTCCGAAAAATGCGTCTATGGAGCTAACGAAAAACGCGGGTTTGTCCAAAAGCACTTCATCGACTAAAAGCGGGAGCATCAAAGGGACGGGGATCGAAACCAAAATAGCCGCGAGCGTGATAAGTTGCCCGTAAAAAAGGGCAGGTTTGTCGTGAAGCAGGAGATTAAAAAGGGTTTTAAAGGTTATTTTTTGCATCGGTTTTTCCTTGGCATGTACTACTCTTTGCTACATGCCAAAGAGTAGAGTTAACAGTTTGCGCGAAGCGCGTTCTCGATACGTTTGAGGGTCTCCTCTTTGCCGATAATAGCCATTACGCTATCAAGCCCCGGACCGCTAAGTTTGCCTAAAAGTGCAACGCGAAGAGGTTGCCCGATCTTGCCGAAGCCGATCTGCATCTCTTGGACGGTTGCGTCCATAAGTGCGTGGTAATCGCTCGGAAGATGCAACTCGGAACTATTTCGTACCTTTGAAGCAAAGTTTTCCAAAATAGCTTTAGAATCCTCTTTAAACGCTTTTTTTACGTCTTTTTCTTCGTAAGCACTCGGCGTTTGGAGCATCTCCGTAACAAGTTCTGCCATCTCTTTGAGTGTTTTGGCACGCTCTTTGAGAGCGTCGAGCAAAATCTCTTTTTTGTCGTGCGAGGTGAGCACCAAACCGTAATCGCCCAAAAGGTGTGCCAGCTCTTCGTTTGGCATGTTCTTGATATAGTGTGCACTGAGCCAGTCGAGTTTTTGGGTGTTGTAGATCGAAGCGGATTTATTGATGTCTTTCGGGTTGAAAAGTTCGATCATCTCCGCCATAGAAAATATCTCCTGATCGCCGTAGCTCCACCCTAGGCGCACCAAAAAGTTCAAAAGTGCCTCGGGGGTATAACCCATCTCTTTATACGCCATAACATCGGTCGCACCGTCGCGTTTGGAGAGTTTTTTCCCCTCGGCGTTATGGATCATCGGTACGTGGTAGAACTTCGGTATCGTAAATCCGAGCGCCTCGTACACCACCATCTGTTTTGGGGTGTTGGAGAGGTGATCGTCCCCGCGGATAACGTCGGTAACCCCCATAAGTGCATCGTCCACCGCTACGACGAAGTTGTAAGTCGGGCTTCCGTCTGCACGGGCAATGATAAAATCATCGAGGATATCTTCGGCCTTAAATACGACGTCCCCTTTGACCCCGTCTTGTACTACAATAGTACCGCTTTGGGGCGCTTTGATACGAACGACGGGGGCAACACCCTCGGGCGGCGTGCCGTTAAAATCGCGGTAGCGTCCGTCGTACATGGCACGTTGTTTTGCCGCGGTTTGCTCTTCACGCAGGGCATCAAGCTCCTCTTTGCTCATGTAGCAGTAGTAAGCTTTGCCCGTATCGAGAAGCTGTTTGATATAAACCGCATACACCTCGTCGCGCTGCGATTGGTAGGTGATTTCGCCGTCATGCGTAAGCCCCAGCCAAGAAAACGCGTTGACGATCGCTTCGGCAGCTTCTTGGGAGTTTCTGGCTTTGTCGGTGTCTTCTATGCGTAGAAGAAATTTTCCGCTATTTTTTTTTGCCCAAAGGTAAGAAAAGAGTGCAGTTCGCAAACCGCCGATATGTAAATACCCCGTAGGGCTCGGAGCAAATCGAGTAACAACCATGAAAAAACCTTTTCGTTGAATAATGACGCAATTTTAGGCTATTCTTTGTTAAAAGCGGGTAAAATCATTTTCAAATTTTTTTAAAAAACGGATAGTTATGGTGCGAATATTTTTACCGATTTTATTGAGCGTTTCCCTCTTTGCAGAGATGATCGAAGGGATAGCCGTCGTCGTCAAGGGGGAGCCTATCACCCTTTATGATGTAAAAAAAGAGATGGCACTTGCAAAAACGGATGCAAAAAAAGCCTCCGATATGCTTATTAGAAAAAAGCTTGAAGAGCTAGAGATTCAAGAGAGAAAAATCAACGTCACCCCTACCGAGGTGTACGAAGAGATCAAACTCACCGCGGCGCGCAATAATCTTAGCGTCGATGAATTTTATGCCGCGGTAAGAGAAACAAACGGACTCAGCTCAAGCGAGCTAAAAGAGAAGATGCGCGAGCGTCTTTTGTCCCAAAAGCTTTACCAGTCGATCGCATATGCGTCGATGTCGCAGCCAAGCGATAGCGAGATAGAGGAGTACTACCGACTCAACAAAGAGAAGTTTTCCCATCCGAGCGGTTTTAAGGTGATGATCTACGGAGCGCAAAGCCAAGAGAGGCTCCAAGAGAAGATTTCCAACCCGATGCTCTATACCCCCGACGTGCTGACAAACGAGCAGGAACTTCCTTACGATCGCATCTCCCCCGAATTGGCATCGCTTTTGGCGAAAACGCCGCCGCAAAGTTTTACCCCCGTTATCCCCGACGGCAAAGGGGGATTTATGAGTTTTTATCTCCAAGAGGTGCTCCAAGCGGCAGAGGGATCGCTTGAGGCGCAAAAAGATGCGATTATCAATGCGCTCATGGCGGAAAAACGGGAGCAGATACTCGGAGATTATTTTGAAAAACTGCGTCACAATGCCGAGATCGTCGTTGTAAGACTTCCCGAGTAAGTTCGAGAGGACTCTCATATAAACTTTAAGATAAATTGAGGTATGATTTATTTTATATTGCCTAAAGGAAAAGAGATGAAAAAACTTGTGTTAAGTTTAAGTGTTCTTGCCGTTCTCGGACTACAAGCGACCGATATCAATACGAATATGCAAACAATGAGAGACGGTCTTTTAGAGATTCAAGACGGGTTTTTGTATAACAATAAAGATGCGGTAGTAGCAGGGATCAAAAAAATCGAAAAAGCTAACGAAATTTTTCACAGCAAAGAAGCGGTAGAAAAATACCTTCCTAAAGAGAAGAAAAAAATGGCGGGCGTAACGCTTTTGAGTGCTAAAAGATTAAACTCCGATTTGGAAGCTATGAACGCTTACATTAGCGATAACAAAATGCTTGAAGCGGCTGAGATCCATTCGGACGTTATGAAAGATTGTACGCGCTGTCACGCAATCGTAAGAGGCTGGTAAAAAATTTAAAGAGTTTTTTCTTTTGTAGAGACTCTTTGAAACAGATACAAACGGCGCTTAGCCGTTGTATCGCTCAAGGTATTTTGTATCGAAGTTGTTCGATATAAAATCTTCGTTTTGCATCATTTTCAAATGAAACGGTATCGTCGTTTTAATCCCCGTCACTTTAAATTCGCTTAACGCTCTTCTCATTCTTGCAATCGCATCGGCACGGTCGCTTCCGCGAACGATCAGTTTTCCGATCATAGAATCGTAAGTCGGCGGTACGATATAGCCCGCATGTGCATGGGAGTCGATACGTACGTCTTTGCCTCCCGGAGTGATCCAGTCTTTGATTTTTCCCGGGCAGGGAAGAAACTTGATAGGATCTTCCGCGGTGATACGGCACTCTATAGAGTGTCCTTTGAGAGTGATGCTCTCTTGCGGCGGCAACTCTTTGCCCTCTGCCACTTCGATCATCATTTTAATAAGGTCAAGGTCGCTTACCATCTCGGATACACAGTGCTCAACCTGAAGACGGGTATTCATCTCCATAAAATAGAAGTTCAAATCGGCATCCAAAAGGTACTCGAACGTTCCTGCACCCTCGTATTTAATGTATTTTGCAGCACGAACCGCCGAATCCCAAAGACGCTCTCGTACCTCTTGCGTCAAAGTAACCGCAGGAGATTCTTCGATCAGTTTTTGGTGGCGTCTTTGCATAGAACAGTCGCGCTCTCCGATGTGGAGCACGTTTCCGTGCGCGTCTGCTAGTACCTGAACTTCGATATGGCGCGGGTTTTTGATGAATTTTTCCATATAGATGGTGCCGTCGCCAAATGCCGTTATAGCTTCGCTCTCGGCTGCTAGGAATGCGTTTTCAAGGTAGCTTTCCTCTTCGACGACGCGCATTCCGCGTCCCCCGCCCCCTTGTGCGGCTTTAAGGATGATCGGGTACCCGACCTCTTGAGCACGTTTTTTCGCGTCTTCAATGTTTTTGATAGCGCCGTCACTCCCCGGAACTACGGGAACATTAGCGGCGATCATAACGTCTTTGGCTTTTGATTTATCGCTCATAAGAACCATAACTTCGGGTGTCGGTCCGATGAACTTGATATTGTGGTGGGTACAAATCTCGACGAAATGTTGGTTTTCGCTTAAAAAGCCGTAACCAGGGAAAATAGCATCGCAGTGACTGATCTCTGCCGCCGAAATAATCGCAGGGATATTAAGATAACTTTTGCTGCTTGGAGCTTCTCCGATACAAATTGCGGCGTCGGCAAGATTTAGGTACTCACTCCCCGCATCTGCTTTTGAATAAACCGCAACGGCCTCTTTGCCCATCTCTTTAATCGTGCGAATCGCGCGAAGAGCAATCTCCCCGCGGTTTGCGACTAAAATTCTTTTGATTTCTGCCATGGGCTATACTTTTTCCACTATAAATAGAGGCATATCGTATTCAACTGCCTGACCGTTTGTCGCTAAAATATCTATAATTTTGCAGTTAAATTCTGCTTCGAGTTCGTTCATGATTTTCATCGCTTCTAGGATGGCAATTACTTGCCCTTTTTTAACGGTATCGCCGATTTTAACGAATGAGGGGGAATCGGGAGACGGAGATGCGTAGAATGTTCCTACCATAGGAGAGAGAATTTTATCCCCTTTGACCTCTTCGAGTGCTGCCGGCGTTGCCGCTGCTGCAGGTGCACTAGGTGCGGCTACTGCTACGGGTGCAGAGACTGCATGCGCTACGGGTGCGACGGTAATGGTTTTTTCAAATTCAATGGAAAAATCATTTTGCGTGAGTTTCATGCGAGAGAGTCCGCTTTCGTCAAATTGACTCATAAGCGATTTTATTTGCTTTGTATCCATAACTAATACTCCAAAATAGATAAAAATTTGCGATATAATACCATAATCTTAATAAAACTACTTTCAAACCTATGAAAGAGAGTTTTTGCACTACAAAACGACAAAAAAATCCAAAAAAAGACTAAAAAACGATGTTAAGCGACGAAAACTTTATCAATATAGCATTTGAAATAGCCAAAGCTTCCAAGTGTGTCTCCAAGCAAGTGGGTGCCGTGATCGTCAAAGACGGAAGGGTGCTTAGTACGGGGTACAACGGTACCCCTGCAGGGTATATCAACTGCAGCGAACATTGGGAGGGACAATACACGAAAGAGCACCACGAGTGGTCGAAAACCTATGAGATCCACGCGGAGATGAATGCGATTATTTGGGCGGCTCGCAAGGGGATAAGTATCGAGGATGCGACCATCTACGTGACGCTCGAGCCTTGCAGCGAGTGCAGTAAAAACATCATCGCCAGCGGCATCAAGCGTATCGTGTATGCAAAGCCTTACGAACACAACCATTCCGAGATCATCTCCAAGTTTATTAAAGACAACGGGGTAGTGATACAACAGCTCAAAAAAGAGGATTAATTCTTTAAAAAATTCTCAACGAGGCTCGGCGGGCGGGCAATGATCGCTTTGTCCCCTTTTACAATAATAGGACGTTCTATAAGTTTAGGGTGCTCTACCATCGCTTCGATAAGCTTCTCTTCGTTTGTTTCGTTTTTCAAATCAAGCTCTTTGTAGATATCCTCTTTGGTTCGCATCATCTCTTTGGCATGGCAGCCTAATTTGCCGAGCAGCTCTTTGAGGGTTTCTTCGGTCAGTGGGATTTCAAGATATTTAAACACCTCTTTATCGCATCCCGATTGCTCCAACATGCCAAGAGCTTCGCGCGATTTTGAACATTTGGGGTTATGCCATATTGCTATTTTTTTCATCGAGTCTCCTTTTTTTTCGCGACATTTTACACTATAATTGTTCCCATTAAAAAAACAGGGGTTAATGGCATGAAATACGAAACAACCTATTCAAAATTAGCCGATTTCGGAAAAGAACTTTTAAGCAAAACCTCGCTTGAAGAGGGGTTGCCTATGATTGCCAAATATGCAAAAGGGGTGATCGGAGCCGATCGTTGCTCCATTTTTATCAACGATCCAAAAAAAAA
>JAQUCZ010000045.1 GCA_028685945.1 Sulfurimonadaceae bacterium
CCCGCTTGTGGGGGCGATTTTGGGGCTTCTTTTATGGGGTGCAGGCGTTTTGCTCTCCCCTTTTCTTCCTCCGCTGCATCTGGGCGTTTTGCTCTTTGGCATGTGGGTGCTGCTCACGGGGGCGCTGCATCTTGACGGTTTTGCCGATACGCTCGACGGGTTGTTTGTCGCCAAAGAGCGCGCTTTGGAGGTGATGAAAGACCCGCACGTAGGCGCAATGGGGATGCTCTTTAGCGCTATGTTTTTATTTCTTAAAGCTTCGGCGCTCGCCCATGTAGAGGCTCTTTACCTGCTCCCTTTGGTATTGATGCTTTCACGCTTTAACGCCTCGCTTGCGATCTACTTTTTCCCCTACGTCTCACAAAACGGGATGAGTACCTTGGCAAAAGAGGAGTTCACGCGCACACAGCTTCTTTTTACCGCACTCTACGTTTTGGCTCTTGGCATGTGGCTCTCATGGGTTTTGGTGGTTGTTTCGCTGCTTGTTCTCTTGGCATGTGCCTCTTTCTTTACGCGCCGTTACGGAGGATTTACGGGGGATATTTACGGATTTATGATCGAGACGACGGAACTTGTTTTACTGCATGCCATACTTTTTGGAAGCACGTTTTGAGAGTGGTTTTGGTACGCCACGGCGAGGTGGAGGAGCGCTACCTTAAATGTTACAACGGGCACAACGACATCGCCCTTTCTAAAAAAGGAAAAGAGGAGAGCCGTGCCTTGGCAGAAAAACTCAAAAACGAGAATTTCGATGCGATCTACTGCTCCGACCTGCGACGCACGCGCGAAACCCTCGAAGCGTTTGCACATGCCAAGAACGTCGTCTATACCGAGGCACTTCGGGAAAAATCGTGGGGAAAACACGAGGGGCTTACCTTTGATGCCATCATCGCCCAAGGGGAGCTTGTCTACGATGATTTTTTAGGTTGGATCGAGGGGCTTGACGGGGAACCTTATAAAGCGTATTTGCAAAGAATAGAGGATTTTTTTTTGGAGTTTCTCCCCGCGCAAAACCATGAAAATATCCTCATAATCACCCATGCTGGGGTGATCCGCTCCCTTGTCCATATCGTGCAAAAGATACCGCTCGAAGAGGCTTTTGGCATAGCTATCCCTTATAGTGCGGCTGTGGTATACTATCGCAAGGAGGGAGCATGTTTCGATTTTTCCTTTTACTCCTCGTAACCCTCGCGTTAGGTGCAAACGAAAGGGAACAAACGATTTGCGGTTTTATCAAAGAGCCTTTGGTGTTTTGGTTTTGGAGTTCCAAAGCACCAAACCCCGACCCGCAGCGCGTTGCAAATATCCCTTTTCTCTCGCACAACATCTTTCTCACCTCCGATAACAAACATCTCCACGGCTACATCTACTACGCCAACGACGGGGAACAAATTATGCCGCCCAAAGGTTCTCTTCTTATCTTTATGGGCAATGCGATGAGTGCCGATGCGATCGTAGGCTTTTTTAAAAACTACACCCTCAAAGGGTACGACGTCTACATTTACGACTACCGCGGCTACGGCAACTCCGAGGGGAAACGCCGCTTACATGCCATACTCGAAGACGCCAAAGAGATCGCCGCTTCGCTTGCAACACTCTATGAGCGCAAACTGATTTTAGGGATCTCGCTGGGGGGATTTGTAGCGGTAAACGTCGCCGCTTCGGGGGTAGCGTACGATAAAGTGGCACTCGATTCGGCTCCGAGTTTTCTCTCCCCCTACGGCTGCCCCGCTTCCATCGACCCTATCGAGGTTCTTCCGCAGAATGCCTCAAAATTTCTGGCGATGACGGGAGGACGCGACGAGGTTTTGGGTGCAAATATCCTCGCTCCTTTGCAGTATCTGGTTAAAGAACGGGGCGGCGCAACCTACCACGGGTGCAGTTTTGCCCACGCTTTTGCAGATAGAGACATAGCAACCCACATGAAACGTTTGCAGGCGTTGGAGGATTTTCTAACCGCGCCCTAAAATCGTAAAAATCTCTCAAAAAAAACACCATTCCTACACTTTTAAGGTAGAATATACGCAGATAAATCACGTAATCGGAAGTTGCACAATGCTAAAAACAGTCAAGTCAAAAGTTATCGCTGCCATCATCTTTATCAGTATCTCCTCCCTCGTGGGTATGACGCTCTACCTCTCCTCGACTCTTAAATCGCTCTCAAACGACACCACGAGGCAATCGCTCGAGATGCTGAGCGAATCGATTTTTCAGACTATGACTACGAGTATGATGCTCGGCGATCCCGAAGCGATCACTTTTGCATACAACCAAGCAAAAGCAATCGAGGGGATCGCAAATCTGCAAATCGCCAAATCGCAAGCAGTGATCGAGGTTTTTCAACCCCAAGAGAAGTTTAGCAGCGACGCGCTCGTACGCGAAGTGCTTGCAAACAAATCCACCAAAGTGATCGAATCGACCGAAGGCGGTTCCCACACCATACGGATGATTAAACCCGTCGTTGCCGAAGAGCGCTGCGTGGCATGCCACTACAACGTTAGCGCGGGGGATATTCTCGGAGCGGTCGATCTGACTATGTCGCTCGATACCCTCGATGCAAAAATCACAAAAACCCAGTTCGCTCTAGGAACCACCCTTCTTATAGGTTCTATTCTCTTTACCGTCGTTGCCGCACTCTTTTTAAACATCCAAATTTTCGCGCCGCTTCTTACACTTAAACACCGCGTCGCCGACCTTGTCAGCGGAGAAAAAGACCTTACGCAACGCCTTAACGACGCCAACGAAAACGAATTCGGCGCAACCGCCAAAGAGGTAAACCGCTTTATCCACATGATCCAAAATACCGTCAACGATATAAAAGAACTAGGGGAAAAGAACTCCCATATCGCCGTAGAGATCGAACGCTCAAGCCACGTGATCCGCAAAGGAACCGAGCAAGAAAAAGAGATTGTAACCGCTACAACTGAAAAAAGCGGATCGATCTTGACCCTCCTAGAGCAAAGCGTCGCTACAAGCAACCAAACTAAAGAGCAAGCCGACCATGCCAACAAAGAGCTCTCCAACGCGCGCCAAACCCTTGCACGCCTCTCTAACGAGGTGCAAACGTTCGTCGAAACCGAGAATGAACTCGCCAACCGTCTCCAAGGGCTCAAACACGATGCCGATCAAGTGCGCCACGTGCTTGAGATCATCAAAGATATCGCCGATCAAACCAACCTTTTGGCACTTAACGCCGCTATCGAAGCTGCACGCGCAGGGGAACACGGGCGCGGTTTTGCCGTCGTCGCCGACGAGGTGAGAAAACTCGCGGAACGTACCCAAAAAAGTCTCACCGAGATCGACATCAGCGTAAGCACCATCGTGCAATCGATCAACGACGTCAGCGACAAAATGGGTGAGAATGCAAGCAATATTGAAAACCTCACCAGCATCTCCAACGACGTAGAGGAAAAGATCATCACCACCTCCGATGCCATCTCCTCGACCAACATCATCGCCAACCAATCGCTTGAGGACAACCTCAAAATGTCCAAACAGCTCCAAGAGATCATCAAAGATATCAAAACGATCGAGAACCTCTCAAGAGAGAACGGAGAGAGCGTACAAAGCATCGAAAACGACCTGCAAAAGCTCGTCAACATAGCCTCGTCGCTTAAAACGACTATCGAACAGTTTAAGAGTTAATTCCCTCTCTTAAACCTCTTGGCACATGCAAGGGGAAGAAACTAATGCTTCACAAACCTCCTGCCGTTTTTCCCCGTATAGTGTTTTTTAAAACAGCTTTGGCAGATGGTGTATTTGGAATTAAGCGGCAGGGGTGCATCGCAGATGCGGCAGCGGGGCACGAAATGGCTTTGTTGCAGGGAGTTTTCAATATATTTGTTGAGAATTCCGCGGTACTGCCTTGCGCGTTCTACGTCCAAAAAATACTCTTTAAAACGATAACTCAGCCACAAATACAGCGATATCTCTTTGACCATATCCTCCGCGCGCAAAAGCTCGTCGGATGTTTGGGCAAACTCCCCCATCAGGTGCGGCGGCGTATATGCGACGGGCATTTTTTTCTCAAGCGTCATCACGTAGTTCTCGTACGCTCCCAAGATATAGGGAGATTTCATCGTAAGCGGCGCACATGCCAAGTGGTATTTCATGGCGATATCAAGGTCGTAATTATCCAAAATAAGCGACGCTTCCATCATATCGTCGAGATTGGTCGCGCGAAACGGCCCGCTAAACTCCATATTCTCGACAAAAAACTTCAATATAACATTCAACGAGTTTTCCTCTAAAATACCGCTGACAAGCTTGATATGTTCAAGGTTCGCCATCACTTTAAAAGGTACGCCGATCATCCGATCGGGCTTTTCGTAGATTTTTTTGATCCTATCGAGCACCTCCGCCGAGAGAGCGCCCACGAACCCCTCTTCGTTGAGCCCAAAACGCCCCGCACGCCCCGAAATCTGGTGCACTTCGGAGGGGAAGAGGTTGCGTTCGGTGATCCCGTCGAACTTATCCGCTTTGGAGAACAAGATCGTCTTGATCGGCAGGTTCATCCCCATGGCGATCGCATCGGTCGCGACTAGTATCTGGGTCTCTTTGGCGCGGAAACGGCGTGCCTCTTCGCGGCGCACCTCGGGGGAGAGGTTGCCGTACACCACGCTCACGTCGAAAAAGCGCGCGAAGTTTTGTTTGAGTTTAAGCACCTCTTTACGGCTAAAAGCGATAATCGCCGTTCCCGGCTCCACATCCTTGGCATGTGTGTAACTCTCCAAAAGGGTAAGGGGGTTTTTGCGCTCAAACTCCACGATCTCAAGCTCTTCGCCCAGATACTCCGCAAGTGCTACGATCGCCTCTTTTGCGTTGGAAGAACCCGTCATAATGATCTCTTTTGCAGGCGCGCCTATAATGGCGTTTGCCCATGCCCAACCGCGGTCGCGGTCATCGATCATCTGCACTTCGTCTATAACGCACACGTCCACGTCCACGTCGAAATTGAGCATCTCGATGGTGGAGCTGATATGGGTCGCTTCCTCATCGAGAAGCTGTTCCTCCCCCGTTATCAAAGAGGCGGCAATGCCGTTTTCGCGGAGCGTCTCGTACCCCTCTAGCGCCAAAAGACGCAGGGGGGCTAGGTAATAACCCGTATCGGCGTTTTGGAGTTTTTGCATCGCTTGGTAGGTCTTGCCGCTGTTGGTGGGACCGATGTGCAAAATCAGTTTACGGCGCAGGTTGCGCGCAAGGGGAAAGAGGTTTTTAAAATCGCGAATGGTGCGTGCCAAAAGCGCTTCGCGCTGTTTTTTAATAAGCTGTTCATGCACCGTATGGATAAAAGTTTTAAGCACTTTGCGCGAAAGTTTTGAGGAGATATGAAGATTCTCGGGCAACATGCCAAGCAAAATATCGTACACCTTGCTATAAAGCTCTTCGTCTTTAAAATGCAACAGCGTCGCATACTCGCCGCACTGGCTCACCAATGCGTCAAGATCGGTTAAAAAGGTGTCGGTATGCTCCTCTTTTGCCGCATAAATGACGTCGGTAAAATCAAGCTCCTCCCCCTTCCAGATATCTTCCAAAAGGGAGTTAAGTTCGACGTGAAGCTCTAAAATATAATCGAGCTCTTTGTTAGAATGGGGGAGTTTCAAACGGTCGTCGATGCTAAGCAAAACCTCCTCTTCGTGCATCTCAAACCCTCGGATATCAAGCTCTTTGGCGATAATGCGCTCAAGGCATGTGCTCTTTAAAAGGGGGTATTTGAGTTTTGTTTTGGGGGGCGAAGCGCGTAGCGCATGGGTGATATCTTTATGTTCCAAATAGGGATGGGGGTCTTTGAGCGCGGCGATAAAGGCGTCGATCTCCTTTTGTTTGCGCGCAATCTCGATGGCTATGTCGTCCTCCACGATCCCTTTGAGCTGATCAAGCGGGGTGATCTGCAAAAAGTCGTACTCGTAGGCTTTTGTGGTGAGGGTGAGTATCTTGTGAAACGATTCGCCGTAGAGGGTGTAGCGAAACGAAGCGTTAAACTCGAACCGATCGTCAAGGTCGAACGAACCGCTAAGGAGGCGCTCTATCTCTTTTTTCTTTAGATCGAAACGGATATGTGCAAGTTTGGACTCCACCTTCTCGATAGTAATCTTTTTGGAGCGCACGTCGGCAAACGCTTCGTGAAGCAGTACGCTCTCTTGGTGGGTTGCGCCGAGTTCGTCGATCATCTCTTGGATTTTATGCTCTTTGTCGACGTTAATCTCTTTAGGCGCGCCCGACTTATAAAAAGCGCCGTCGTTTTGAAAAAATCGGTAAATATCTTGACGAAGTGCCACGTCTCCGTCGGACCACAACTGCCGCAAGGTGCGCACCAAAGACTTTTTCCCGTGATCGACGTCGTAAACGCCTAGGGCATGTACAAGCTCGCTGAGCTTTTGGGAGCTTACGCGCTCCACGCCCACGTCAAACGGGTCGCCGTCAAAGAAATCTCTGATTTTTTGATTGATTTTCGTTAGTTTTTTATTTTTCTTTCCCATGCGCTAATTGTAGCCAAAAGGTTGTAAGAGAAATGCTTTATTTTCTTTTTTTTATGATAAAATGGAGAACAAGATTGCAACCAAAAGGTGGTTCTTTATGAAAAATATTTTGATGCCATTGCTCTTTTCACTTACGCTCTTTGGATCGCAAATAGAGTGGCAGAAAGATTACGAAAGCGCACTTGCACATGCCAAAGAGTCCAACAAACGGCTCTTTGTTTTTATGAGTGCCAAAGAGTGCAAGTTTTGCAAAAAACTTGAAGAAACAACACTTAAAGACCCAGAGATCGTCGCAAAGATCAATAAAGAGTACGTCAGTCTCTATCTTGACAAAGACACGGACACCTATCCAAGCCATTTGCGCACCGAGGCTGTTCCAAAACTTTACTTTCTTGACAAAGAGGGGGTTATAGTCGATGATTCGTTGGGCTATTGGGATAGCTCCGATTTTGCCTTCACGCTTGATGACGTGCAAAGAAAATTTCAAAAAAAAGGTACCAAATGAAAACACTTGTAAAAGCTCTTCTATCACTTTTGCTGCTCAATTCGGCACTACACTCCGCGTACCATGCAAAAGGGATGGAAGTGTATAAAAAAATGTGTAGTAAATGTCACGGCGGTCCTTTCCGAGGCGCCAAAATGCACACGACTGCAGAGTGGGAAGATATTCGTGATGCTTCCAAAACCCCTACGCTTACCCTTCATAAAGGGCACCCAGAAGCCTTAGAAGCGCTCGATCGAGGCTATTTTTCCAACAAACGTGAACAAGCGCTCTATAAATTTCTCATAGGCAACGCCAAGGATTCGGGAGCCGTGCCGGGATGTGATGCCAACTACTGTGGCAGTTCAAAACAGTAACGCCCGCCTTTGAAAAGAGGCGGCGTACTCTTTAGCTAACCTCACTTTCTTTTTTTGGT
>JAQUCZ010000046.1 GCA_028685945.1 Sulfurimonadaceae bacterium
TGGTGTTTACCGTAATTGCAAACATTATCGATCTGCACCTGCTGCTGCGCTATTGGTATGAGATTATGATCGTGTTTGCAATCACGAGCGTTATCCGTTTTGCAAGCGTAGCTTCACTCATTGCGAGTATGAAACTCCCTTTTTACTGGACAAAAACCCTTACCCTATCCGGCACCAAAGGGGCACTTGCCATCATTATGGTGCACTCTCTGCCCGCGTGGTTTGTGTATAAAGATCTTTTCACCGCCGTGGTGATCGGCAACGTCATTGTTAGCACCTTCGTTTACACTTTTTTACTGATGTGGCATATCGCCTCACATGCCAAGGAATACGAGAGCGACTGTGCGCAGGAAAACATCGCGCACGACCCCCTTGCAACCTTCTCTAAAGAACTCGTGGGCGTTCTTGAAAAAGATGTTTACTCCAAAGCCTACAACCGCATCTTTATCGAAGATATCCTCGCAAAAGAGCTTGCCCGCGTACAGCGCTACAAAATAGAGCTCTCCGCCATTGTTTTAAAACTGACATGCCAAGGGTGCGACCAAAAACAAAGAAATAAAATAGTACATGCCATAGGTTCTATCATCACGGGCGATATCCGCACCAACGACTATTTCGGCAAGCTTGATGAGGAGCGCTTCGTGATTTTGGCGACAAACACATCTCTCAGCGGCGCGTTAGTGTTAGCCCAAAAGATCGAAAAACAGCTTGAAGAGATTTTAGACAAAGAGGTGGGTTTTCATTTCGGTGTTACCGAAGCCCACGAAACCGACGACGTCGCGGCGATTTTTGAAAAACTCGGCGACGCGGTGGTGAAGAGCATAGAGAATAAAAAGCGGATCGAGATTGAGGTGTAGCATGCCAAATAATGCAACTCAAATTGCATATGTGTTTTGGCATGGAGAGGATTGTATTAATCTTTTTTGGTTGCAAATCTCTCTTGTGCAGAGCTGTAAACATCCGAAAGATCCGTGAACATTTCGTTTGCTTTTAAATAATCGACTACCTCTTGTGCGTCGATAACTAAAAATTCACTCGGTCGCTCTTTGTACATCACTATTTCACCTGCATATCTATAGCCGTTTTTAAAGAAACATATATCGGAGCTTCCTACAAAACTACTTCCTACGCCCGATGAAAAACATCGTTTTTGCAAATCTGCTCCTGTAGTCAACATTTCGGCAGATGAGTCGATCGGGTTAACGATTCTGAAATATTTAAAGCCGTAAAACAGTGTAGCTTCTGCTTGTTGCTGAATTAAAAGTCTTTTGTGGTTGTTGTACATTAAATGCTTCATTCCGTAATCGGAATCTTCTCTGTTGAAGGTCGTAACAAGCAATGTTTTTTCTATAGCTTCCGGGGCACTTGGTTTAAGAGCCGTTGAAACGTAAGTTTTGGTACATCCCGAAAATACAACCGCCGCAACAGCCAAACCAAAAAGAGATACTTTTTTTAACATTGTTTTTCCTTTAAATTTAAAATATATTGACGATGCTTCTCGTCGATTCTTTTTCGAGTACGGGGAGCGCTTCGGCAAGCTCTAGGTTCATTTTGACCGCTTGAGCAAAGACCCTTGTATTTTCATTTGTATTGTAAACGTAGTTCTTGACGTTGACATCGATGACCGCTCTAAACGTGTCGTCTTCGAGCAGTTTCGCACCGACCGCTCCCGCAAGAGCAGCCGTAGCACCTATGAGCAGAGAATCCCCCGTGCTCGAACCCGAACCCATCGCGACAATCGAAGTTGTAGCCCCTAGACCTGCCGCAGTTTTAATTGCTTTGGCTTCTTTAAGATTGTTTGCAAACAAAACGTTTACGAACAATCCGTACGTTGCTTCGGAGGAGCTTGATGCTAGATCGTACCCTTTGGCTTGAAGCGATTGTTTGATGCTTGTTTCCAAATTCATATTCTCGCCGCCGCTGTTTGCGGTGTTGGTTACTTGCACATAGATCGATTTTTTCACCTGTTGCGAATGGTCGATGATGATCGTACGCGTAAGTTTTGAATTTGTTTCGAGCGACATAGTGCCGCAACCGCCAAAAGCCAAAAAGCTTACCACAAGAGAAGTCGTGAGTGCTCTCATCGTACATCCGTATTGTTTGGAGCTTCATTTTTTGCAATGGAATCAAGCGAGTTTGAAAAATGACACATCTGTTTAGGCGGATTTTGGATTTGATACCGCACCAAAGTATTGTTTTCGGCAATTTTATCCCGAATATCTATAAGCAGATAGATTAAAAACGTTGTTATGGTAACGGCACCTAAATAGGCAATAAGGGTTAGTGTACCCAAAAGAGCCTGCCCGTATTGAAACATCGGTATTACACTGATGATGGCAAATATGATAAAGGCAATAACGAAGGCATTTAGGATTATCTCTCCCGATGCCAATATGATTTTTTTCATTCAATCCCTTTGTGTTTAAGATCGTGTATTTTATTGATAAAAAACTTAAATTATACCGATAGAGATGATTTCTATAGATATTATTTGTGTATATTTTTGTATATGAGTGCAAAAATGTCAAAAACTTTTTTAATGATTGCAGAGAGGAGCTTTTTATTTTCT
This sequence comes from Sulfurimonadaceae bacterium, assembly GCA_028685945.1. GTDB lineage: Bacteria > Campylobacterota > Campylobacteria > Campylobacterales > Sulfurimonadaceae > Sulfurimonas. The sequence continues at coordinate 2,570 of JAQUCZ010000046.1, forward strand.
ATATAGTCGGCAAACGGAGGGGAAAGTCTATAGTAGTGTTTTACAAACTTTTTGCCTAAATTGTTGGTCATAAGATAGGTATCGCGGAAATTGCGTAATAACATCACGTTTGGATGGTATGTATCTTGATAGACGGCTGTAGCAATAAAACAGTATCCTCCGAAACTTTGAATTTGTGTCGCACAATAGGGACAAACTGTTTTATCAGGGTCTCCGCGATACGTAATCATGCGAGGTACAATTTTTTTCTTGCAGCCGGGGCATATAATTCTGTCGTCTTGTGGTTTATTCTGCTCTTTTTGTTGTTGTTTTTTGGATTCTGCCGATTTGACAAGTTTGATCTCGCTTGCAAAAGCTCCCTTTTTTCCGTCTTTTACCTCAAATTCTACGTCATCGTTACCGCATGGAACCGATCCGTTTTTCCAATCACCGATTCTAAAAAAAATATCTTCATTGCGTGCTTCTACATAAATAAAACCGAAACCTTTTTCACTATTATAAAATTTTACTGTACCTCTCACCTGACTTCCCCTCTTGTTAAAGATCGTGTATTTTATTAAGAAAAAACTTAAATTATACCGATAGAAATGATTTCTATCGGTATTTGATGAAAAGCTCCAACGAAAGTATCCTACAGAATAATTTTACCGATAGGGATATTTATGCTCAATCTTTCTGAAATTGCAACTAAAGAAGAGTTGGATGCATTTTTTCATAATATTTCTAAAAACGTGAAGAAGATACGTAAAGAAAAAGGGATGAGCCAGTTGGAAGTTGCACTGAGTTTGGGGCAAAAATCGTCGGGGTTTTATGCCAATGCCGAGAATTACGCACACGGAAAACATTTTAATTTGGAACATTTGCATAAATTATCGAAATTGTTCGAGGTGGATATTACAATGTTTTTCGAGCTCTCGTAAAGTGCCGGTAAAGAAAAAATTTCAATTCTCTATAAATATATATTTGTTATTATGTACATATTTAATCAAAAAGGATATGGCATGTTGGAGTTAGGAATTGCACAGGCACAAGCACAGTTTACAAAGCTTTTGTCTCAAACGGTTTTTATCGTCGATAAAAAAGCGCGCCAAAAAAAAGCGGTGATTATGCCGTATGAAGAGTATGAAAAACTTATACGGCAAACGGCAAAAAAAGAGGATCTCGAGAAGGGTTCGTTCAATAAATTTGTGGGGATGCTCGACAAAGAGTTTGCGACGGACGATGCAAAATACAACGAGATCGTAAAATGAAAATATTTGTCGATACGAATATTTTTTTGGATCTGATTTTAAAGAGGGAGTTTTTTCACGAGGCGCTTGTGCTCTTTAACGGTGTAGAGAAAAAGCTTTTTACGGGTGTCGTTTTAGATATAACGCTGCTCAATATCGACTACGTTGCCAAGAAACAAGTACAAGAGATAAGAGAATTTATACGACTCGTTAACGAACATTTTATCGTCGTAGGCGCATCGAACGAAATGGTGCGTGAAGCGCTTGCTCTCCAAGGCAACGATTTGGAGGACAACCTTCAGTATACGGCGGCAAAAGAGATGGAGTGTGATTGCATCGTGTCCAACGATGCTGCGTTTTACGCAAAAGATATACCTACACTTTCGAGTAAAGTGTTTGTAGAAGAGAGGCTATAACACCGAAGAAATCCCCTAAAAAGAGATTCTTCAACGGCTTTGTTTTAAACGTTATAGTAGGTCGCGTTAGGGTGGTAGACAACGACCGCGCTTGTGGACTGCTCAGGATGGATTTGAAAGGTTTCACTCAGTTCGATTCCAAACTCTTCGGGTTTTAAAAGTTCAAAGAGCGGACGGTTAAGCTCTAAGTCTGGACATGCCGCATAACCAAAAGAGTAGCGGCTTCCTTGGTATTTGTTCATTTGTACGTCTGCTAGAGTGCTACCTTCGCCGTGGCTGATATTTAGATCAAGACGGATTTGTTTGTGCACCATCTCTGCTAGTGCTTCGGCGAGTTCAACGCCAAGACCGTGGAATTGGTAATACTCTGTATAGTTGCCTGAATCATAAATCTCTTTTTCCACTTCACTAAGTTTGCTTCCCGCACTTACACATGTAAGGGCTACGACATCGTGACGATCTGCATGGAAGAAGTCGCTTAGAGCACGGTGAGGTTGTTTGCCCTGACGTGGGAATGTAAACTGTGCAACTGCACGTGTCATGGCATGTTGCAAATCTTCGCGGTTGACTTCGCCCTCGCTATTATACCCCTCACTTGCATCAAAAATAAGCAGGGTATTGTCATCACTTCTACATGGCCAGTAGCCATAAAGGATAGTAGGTTCAAAGAGTTTTTCGTCCAAGAAGCGTTTTTTGAGCTTCTCATAGGCAGGCCAGACAACTTCATTTAGTTGTTTCTCATACGCCTCTTTGCTCATGCCCTTAGAGCTATATCCCCAGCGTGATTTAAAGAGGATTTTGTGGTTAATCCACTCAAAGGCAAGCTCCACTTGTTGTTGTGTGAGTTTTAACTCACGTCTTCCCCAAAACGGCGGTGTCGGTACACGCACATCACGGCTTGGCATGGTGAGCTCTTTAAATGGAGGGATGATAACCTCTTTTTTCTCGCTAAAATCCTCTTCATCATGGGTGTTGCCATGCAGATTGGTATCAAAGTTTCCTTTTTCTATACGGCTCATTGCTGTTACACCGTCAAAGGCATCTTTACAGTAAAAGATAGGTCCATCGTAGATAGGACGACAAAATTCGTCGATAAATTTACGAGTAAGTGCCGCACCACCAAGTAAGATAGGAGTCGTAATTCCTGCATCTTTGAGTGCTTGAAGATTCTCTTTCATCACCTGCGTCGATTTTACCAGCAAGCCGCTCATCCCGATAGCGTCGGCATTTGACTCTTTGAGGGTTTGTACAAAGTTGTCCAAATCGACCTTGATGCCGAGGTTTATCACCTTAAACCCGTTGTTTGAGAGGATGATGTCAACTAGGTTTTTCCCTACGTCATGCACATCCCCTTTTACGGTTCCTAAAATAAGCGTCGTATCAGTTTTTTTCTCGATTTTTGGCAGATAAGGTTGTAGGTGATCGACCGTCTTTTTCATCGTCTCGGCACTTTGGAGTACAAATGGGAGTTGCATCTGCCCGCTTCCAAAGAGTTCACCGACTACCTTCATGGCATCGATGAGAATCTCATTAACGATTTTTTCAGGGGCAATCGTGTGACGCGCCTCTTCGACAAGAGGAATCATGCGCTCTTTGTCGCCATCCATGAGAAGTTTAGCAATCTTCTCTTCGGTGCTCATGGCAAGGTAGGCTTCATCTACCGCGGCATTGTCCACCTTCTCTTTGGTGCTGAAATGCTCTATGAACGTAAAGAGGGCTTCCCCGTTTGGTTTGCGGTTGAAGATGAGGTCATCACATATCTCTTGGTCTTCTTTAGAGATTTTGTTGATAGGAATGATGTGCTGTACGTTGATAATAACGCTTGTAAGCCCCGCACCTATACAGTGGTGTAAAAACATCGAGTTTAGATAAGGACGCGCATCTTTGTCTAAACCAAACGAGATGTTCGAGAGTCCTAAGATGGCTCCGACTTCTGGATGACGTTTACGAAGTTCACGAATCGCTTCGATGGTATTGATACCCGCTTCAAAATACTCTTCATCACCACTTCCAAGAGTAAAGGTAAGAACGTCAAAGACTAAATCCTCTTTTTTAATCCCGTGGCGCGTGGTTGCAAGGTTGATGATGCGCTCGGCAACTTCTAGTTTTTTCTCAATCGTCTTTGCCATTCCCTCTTCATCGATGGTCAAACATACAAGCGCTGCACCAAACTTTTTAGCTAAAGCACACACTTCATCAAACTTATCCATCCCATCTTCGAGGTTGACGGAGTTGATGATAGGCTTGCCGCCTATGAGTTTAAGCGCCGTTTCTAAGCCTGTTGTTTGCGTCGAGTCTGGCATGAGGGGAAGAGATATTTTTTGCGCATAGAGGCTCATTACTTCATGCATATCTTTTGTCTCATCACGTCCAGCAAAGCCGACACTCACGTCTAAAACATGCGCACCTACTCGGACTTGTTGTTGCCCAACACTCAGAGTCCCCTCGTAATCCTCGGCTAAAAGAAGTTCACGAAAGGCTTTAGAACCGGTTGCATTGCTTCGTTCTCCTACAAGTAAAGGAGCTGGCTCTTGCATGAGTGGCACTGTGGTAAAAAGGGATGCGAGTGAGTTTACTTGTGAACCGCTCGGCTTTTTTGGTTTCATGGCATGTACGCGGTTTACAAGGGCGCGAATATGTTGGGGTGTTGTCCCGCAACAGCCACCTAAAAAGCTCACGCCGTCGTATTTTAAAAAGTTTTCCTGTCTATCGGCAAACTCATCAGGTCCCATCGGGTAGTAGGTATAGCCTCCACGATTTTGCGGCAATCCTGCGTTGGCATGTACGCTGATTGGTTTATGCCAAAGCTCACTAAGAGTTTTGACATGTTTTTCTACCTGTTCAGGTCCTGTTCCACAGTTAAAGCCAAGACTTAAAATATCAAAAGGCTCTAAAATCGTCGTGATGGTCGAAGCATCGGTACCGATGAGCATCGTTCCGCTGAGTTCGATAGTAACGGAGACCATGATAGGCAGTTCTGTACCCCTTTGGCGGTTTGCCTCTTGGCATGCATGCAGAGCGGCTTTGATTTGAAGCGGGTCTTGGCACGTTTCAAGCAAAAAGATATCTGCACCCCCATCAATGAGCCCTAAACACATCTCAGTATAACCCGCATACATTTCGTCATAGTGAATATGTCCAAGGGATGGAAGCTTTGTT
>JAQUCZ010000047.1 GCA_028685945.1 Sulfurimonadaceae bacterium
AAGTTTGAGATAACTTGAAATGTGGTTGATTTTTTCATGGCGTAATTATAACCAAAGGGGAATAACGGAAAAGGGGGAATAAAAAGAAAAGAACAATAGTTTTTTTTAGTTTTTAAATAATTTTGCTTGCTCGAAGATATCTTGGGATAAATAGCAAAAAGTTATCCTTGAGTTGTAGATTTTGTGATAGAATAATACTTTAAATCTAGGATGGCATGACAAAATGGAACATAATATAACGGAAAAATTAGCACAAAGAGTTGAGGAGATATTGTATAACTACAATAATGTAAAGCAAGAAAACGATGCGCTTCGTACGGAACTTGTGACGCTCAAGGCAGAGCGTGAACTTAAAAATCAAGAGATTCAAAGACTCAACGATCAAAATACTATGAAAGATTTGGAAATTGAAGAGATTGTCAATAAAATAGAAAGCATTTTAGGGTCAAACTAGTATGAGCAAAAAAATAAGCTTGCGCATAGGGTCTGTTTTGCACGATGTCGTAGTCGAGGAGCCTTTTTACGACTTTTTGGTTAAACAGGTTGCGCAAGATTTTAATATAAGCGGCAATAATGATCTGAAGGTGCTTCTAAAAGCATATGTCAAAAAAAATCATGAACTTTTTATACAAGAACAAAAGATGAGAGAACTCATTCTGAAATTAGAAAATCAAAATTAATTTCAGAATATATTAAGCTTTAGGTGCTATAATTTCACCCTACAAAAAATGTATGCGTCCATAGCTCAGCTGGATAGAGCACCGGTTTGCGGTACCGGCGGTCAGGAGTTCGAATCTCTTTGGGCGTACCATTCTTTATAGAAATCTCCTAAAATTTACTTACTAAAAAAATTTCTTTTTCAAAGAACCTAATTTCTTCATAGAATGTTAAAAGCAGATTGCTCCGCTTTTAACTGTTTATCTCATTTTTAATTATTCTCGCAAGTTCGCTGCATCGTGCTATTTTTTGGGTGTAGTTGAGAGTATCGTCTAAAAGAATAGAAACAAACGCACTTCCCACGATGACGCCGTCGGCTCCTTTTACTTTCTCTTTTGCCGTGTGTTGATTAACGCCGAAACCTACATGTACGGGAGTTTGCGTAAAGCTTTTGATGTTGCTAATTGTCTCTTGCAAATCTTCGCTTGCACCCGAACCCGTGATTCCTGCATAGGCTACGAGGTAGATGAATTTTTTGGCATCTTTGACGATCTCTTCGATCCTCTCTTTTGTATCGGTCGGTGCGACAAAGCTAATGTTTGCAATATTGTTTGCGTCAAAAAGCTCTTTATATCTCAATGTTTCTTCGTGGGGAAGGTCGGGTATGATCAGCCCCGTAACGCCGAGTTTCGAGGCGTGCGGCAGTAGTGTAGTGAAGTTTTGCTGGAAAAAGCTGTTAAAGTACCCCATCCATAAGGTGTCGATTTTGGGAGCTACCGCTTCGGATATTTCAAGCAGATGTTTGAATTTAAACCCGAGTTCAAGGGCTTTGTGATTTGCCTTTTCTATAAGCGGTCCGTCCGCGACGGGATCGGAAAAGGGAACACCGAGTTCAAGCATGTCGACGCCGTTTGCGCCCAATGCCAAAGCAAGGTCGATACTAAAAGATTTTTCGGGATATCCCGATGTGATGTATGCTACTAAATTTTTCAATTATTTTTCCAAGTCGGGGATTTTTAGTAAAGAGAAATTTATTTTGCTGAGCGGATTGTCGAGTCTTAGATCGTCTTGCCATGTTGCAAACATATCGCTGACGTTTAAAAGCCAAGCGATTGTTTCCTCGTTTGCGGGAGTTTCTCTCTCTCTGAGTGTTTCAAGTTCACTCTCTACAAACGCCGCAAGTTTCGTCATTGGAATGATTTTTAAAAAACCGGACGCAGACTTGATGTTATGAAACACCCTGAAAAGCTCGTTGATACTCCGTTTGTAGGCGGCGGGTTTTGCGAGGTCCAAAATCATAACCTCCATACTCTCGACCATCATGGAGTAGTGATCTAAAAATTCGTCTACTATTTCAAAATCAAAACCAGCATCCAAATCGCTTCTTACGCCCATGCCATAAATTCTCCTATATGGTTTGGATTATAGCAGTTTTTGGTTAAAATTCTTTTTATCGACTGATGTTACGCACTTTATGAGCAAAGCCCATAAAGCGGCAGGGACAAAATGTCCCTACAACCCCCTAAAGCTACCCGTATCTTACCGATACGGGAGAAAAAGGCACAAGATGTTCGTTCTTACAAAATGTGTGTATGATCAGTTTTAAAAAACAAAAAAGAGGTTTCATAATGACTAAGAAAATGACAGTAACTTCGATACAAAAAACAAAAGGGGAAAAACCTTTGGTGATGGTGACGGCGTATGACGCTTTGTTTGCCCGTTTGCTTGGAGAGAGTGCCGATATTTTACTTGTGGGTGACAGCCTCAATATGAGTTTTTCAGGGAAAAAAGATACGCTCAGTGCAACGATGGATCAGATGCTCTATCACACCGATGCAGTTTGCAGCGGTTCGCCCGAAAGTTTTGTAATTTGCGACATGCCGTACGGAACCTATACGACAAAAGAGGAAGCGCTTGCCAATGCACTTCGCGTTTACAGAGAAACGGCAGCGGATGCGGTGAAAATCGAAGGGGGTATTCAAAAAGCGGAGATAGTCAAACATCTTACCTCAAACGGGATAGCGGTATGCGGGCACATAGGTCTTTTACCGCAGTTTGTGCGTTTTGAAGGCGGTTATAAAGTCAAAGGAAAAACGCAGCAAGAGGGCGTAAAACTGATCGAAGATGCCCGTGCCATCGAGGATGCAGGAGCTTTTTGTATCGTGATAGAAGGGGTAAAAGCAGAAATTGCCGCCGAGGTGGCAAAATCCGTTTCGGTACCCGTAATCGGGATCGGAGCGGGTGCGGGCGTTGATGGTCAGGTGCTTGTATTTTCCGACATGCTCGGACTGTTTGAAGCGTTTACGCCAAAATTCGTCAAAAAATATCTCGAGGGTGCAGCATTGGTTAAAGAAGCTATGGCATGTTACAAAGATGAGGTGCAAAAGCGTGCATTTCCTCAAGATATCCATACCTATTAAGAGCTTACTCAATGGATAACAGACTTGTAGAGATAGAAAAGTTTAGTGCCGAAGAGGTACTAGAAACCTCGCTTCGCCCCGATGTATGGAGTGAATATATAGGGCAAGAGCAGATCAAAAAAAACCTCGGCGTATTTATAGAAGCAAGCAAAAAACGCAACGAGGCGCTTGACCATGTTTTGTTTTTCGGACCTCCGGGGCTTGGAAAAACAACTTTGGCGCTGATTATTGCCAATGAAATGGAAGCAAGCATCAAAGTGACCGCCGCGCCGATGATAGAAAAAAGCGGCGATTTGGCGGCGCTGCTTACCAATTTGGAGGAGGGGGATATCCTTTTTATCGACGAGATTCACCGTCTTTCCCCTGCGGTGGAGGAGATACTCTACTCTTCGATGGAAGATTACCGCATCGATATCATTATCGGCAGCGGTCCTGCGGCACAAACGGTGAAAATCGATCTGCCCCGTTTTACCCTTATAGGTGCCACGACACGTGCGGGGATGCTCTCAAATCCGTTACGGGATCGTTTCGGTATGCATTTTCGGATGCAGTTTTATACCCCCGAGGAGCTAGCACTCATCGTGTCCCAAGCGGCGAAAAAACTTTCAAAATCTATAGAGCACACAGCCGCTTTGGAGATTGCAAAACGAAGCAGAGGAACACCCCGTTTAGCGCTGCGTTTGCTTCGCAGGGTGCGTGATTTTGCCGACGTAGCGGAGGAGATTTCGATCAGCCACGATACCACGCGTTATGCATTAGAGCAACTCGGCATCAATGCACACGGGTTTGACGAGATGGATATTCGACTGCTCCATCTTTTGGCATCCTCCAACGGTCGTGCTATCGGCTTAAGTACCATAGCCGCGGCTTTAAGCGAAGACGAGGGAACGGTCGAGGATGTTTTGGAGCCGTATCTTATTGCTAACGGCTATTTGGAGAGAACCGCCAAAGGGCGCCGCGCAACACGTGCGACCTACGACGTGCTCGATCTGCAAACACCGCATCAAGAAGGGGTTCTTTTTTCATGAAACCGCAGTATTTCGTCGCTATTTTGTTTGCAATCTCTTTGTATTTGATGTATCTTTTGTATGCGCCGTTTTTGCTTGGGATTATTATTGCCGCACTTTTGGCGATTTCGACGGCAAATATTCAAAACTTTTTTGAGCGTCTTTTCCGTTCCAAATTTCGCGCCGCACTCGTTTCGAGCTTTTTGCTTGCGGTGCTGTTTTTTGCACCGTTGGGGTATTTTTTGGCGAAGATGACGATGGAGATGAATCAGATCGATCCCGCCGTTTTGGCTAAAATCGAAGCGACGGTACAAGATTTCGTGGCAAATCCTCCCTCTTATTTGGCATTTTTAAAACCTTATGCGGCAGACAGTTTGGGTGAGCTAAGTATGGAATCGCTCACAAAACAACTGCTCTCTCTAAGCGGCAACATCGGTTCGCTCAGTGCGGGGTATCTTAAAAACGCTTTTTTGGTGATCGTATTTTATTTTTTCGCACAGTACAACGGAGCATTTATCGTCGATCTTCTTAAGCGTATCGTGCAGATGTCGGTAGATGAAACCACCCTTTTGGCAAAAGAGCTCTCTTCGGTAATGAGTGTCGTGTTTTATTCGATCATCGCCAACGCGATGTTTCAAGGAGCGCTTTTTGGGATTGCCGTCTCTTTTATGGGGTACAACGGGCTGTTGTTCGGCATCATGTACGGGTTTGCCTCGTTGATCCCTATCGTGGGGGGTGCGCTGATGTGGTTGCCGTTTATGCTTTATGAGTTTTCGGTGGGCAACACCTCACATGCCATCTTTATTGCACTCTATTCGATCGTGATGATCTCGGTCGTTGCGGATACTTTTTTAAAGCCGCTCATTATAAAAGAGATAAATGCAAGGCTTCTTAAAGAGGACGATGCGCGCATGAACGAGCTTGTGATCTTTTTTGCGATTATCGCGGGGCTTACGACATTCGGTTTTTGGGGGATGATTTTGGGTCCTGCGATCACCGCATTTTTCTTGACTCTCGTCAAACTCTTTGAAGCGCGCACAAAAGAGTACACACAGGAAAAAGTTTACGATTTGTAGATATTTGGGTAATCCCCTTTAAACCTTCGATGGAGCCAAAACCAAAATTTCGGCTCTTTTTGCAGTAGAGATGCGAGCCAGTCCGCTTGGGCTTGGGTCGCTTTTTGGATATCCTCTTGTTCGTTTTGCGTACGAGGCACGTCTATAGCATCGTAAAAGGTGAGCGTGTAGTGCTCCTCATCGTCGGTTCTGATACTTACGGGGATAATCGCGGCATTGAACTTTCTTGCAAGGTAAGCGGGCGTTGAGGTTTGACGGATCGATTTGCCCATAAACTCTACCGTTACCCCCTCTTTTTTATTGATGTTCGTGTCGATCAAAATACCGCATGCCACGCCGTTTTTTATATTACGAATAAGGGGCTTGACGACGTTGGTCTTCTCCATAGAGATATTGCCAAAACGCCCTCTTGCTTCTAAAAGCCACTCTTCGTATTCGCGGTTTTTGAGTTTTTTGTATACGGCAACGACGGGTTCTACAAGCCCTCCGATAGCCGTACTTCCAAGTTCCCACGATGCGTAGTGGGAGCTTACGTAAACGACCGCCTGACCTTTGGCATGTGCTTGTTGCACGGCTTCTATATTTTCGATCGTAACCCTTTTTTGAAGCTCCTCTTTGGACATATGGCGCAACTCCATGGCATGGAGGAAATTGAGTGCTAAGTTTTTAAAACTGTAGGCGACGATCTCTTTTTTCTCCTCCAAACTCAGCTTCTCTTGAAAAAGAAAATCAAGGTTCGTCATTGCGATCGCGCGGTGTTTTTTCGCAACTAAAGAGGCGATATACGCCAGAGCAAGAAAGAAATTTTTGCGTGCTCTTTTGGGAAGCAGCATCAAGAGTTTTTCTAAAAATAAGAGTGCTTTAAATCCCATTGCCAAGGAGCTCCTTTGCCTTTGCGGCGATAGTTTCTACGGGGATCTCGCAAATGGAGAAATCGTTTTTGTCGATGTGGAAAATATCTACTTTCGAGGGAGATTTTATCCCTATATTTTTAGGCGTTTCGTAGATCATCCTCGTGTTAGTGGGTCCAAAAAGGGTAATGGATGGGATGTTTTGCGCCCATGCCATATGGGTGGGTCCCGTGTCGTTACCGATAAGCAGATCCGTTTGCGCTATAAAAGAGACCAGTTCGCTAAGGGTAAGTTTGGGTGCAAGTATGGCATGTGGGCTTTGTGCGCAGATCCACTCGGCATCCTCTTTCTCTTTATCGCCTCCCCAGATGATATAGCAGTGTTGCTCTAAAAGATTGCAAAGTGCGGCGATTTGTTCTTTTGGATATTTTTTCGATTCCCACGATGCACCGATGACGAGCGCTATATTTTTTTTATCGTTGCCAAGCGTCAGCGAGAGGTTTGTCTCTACGGGGAAGATCGGTTGCTTGTTTTTGAGCATCTCGGGGGTGACCTCAAAACCGAGTGCGTCTGCAACCAAAAAAGTGTTACGCACGACTATATTTGCATCGTAGGGGATTGCGGAGGTTGTTTTGTAAAACAGAGCAGAGAAGGGTTCTCTTGAGGAGTTTTTATCGAATCCGTGGGTGTTTTTGCCGATCAGCCGTGCAACGATAGCCGATTTTAAAAGCCCTTGCATGTCGATAATGATGTCGTATTCTCCCAGATTGCGGAGTTTGTTGACACTCTCTTTTAAAAGGGAGAAACTTTTTTCTTTTTTGAGTTTTTTGAGATTGAGGGTGTGTACACGATCAAGAAGCGGATGTTTTTCCAAGAGAGGAGCAAATGCCTCTTCGGTGATCCAGTCTATCTTGGCATGCGGATAAAAAGCACGGATAAACTGCAAAACAACGGCAGTATTGACGATGTCTCCAAGAGCGGAGAGGCGAACGATGGCGATGCGAGATAGTTCTTTTTTCATAAGCGTTATTGTATCGAAGTGTCCATAAAATCTTATTTAGTTACGCTTTGCTATAATTGCGCAATTTCAATAAAGGCATCTGCGTATGGTTCCATCAGATTTTAAAGACTTTTCCGAAGGTCGTATAAAAACAAGGGCATATTTTTGTTACCTTTTTTCTAAAAATATCCCTAACAGGCTCCCTTCGATAAGTGAAG
>JAQUCZ010000048.1:0-4062 GCA_028685945.1 Sulfurimonadaceae bacterium
AAATGATACGCTTCTAGGTACCACCGACAAGCCGTTTTATTCATGGCATGTAAAGCGGGGCAAATACGAACTACGGGTAAAAGCTATCGGCGATACGCAAATTTTGCAGAGCGATACGATTAAATTTGAGGTGCATTGACACATGCCAAGCCTTGGCATGCGGATGGGTTATTCCCCTTTTTTGAGGATAACGGTAGTAGATTTTTTGAAATCAAAGTATTTTGCGGCGACCTCTTTGATCTTCTCTTTTGTTACCTTGTTGATGTTGGCTTCGTAGTTTAAAAGCGGGGTGATGTCGCCGCGTACAAGGTAGCTCCCATAAAGGTTTGCAACTGAAGTGGAGCTCTCTAGCGAGAAGATAAAATCGGATTTTGTGTTGATTTTTACCTTATCGACCTCTGCTTGGGCAACCTCTTCGTTTTTGAGCAACTCTATCTGCGTAACAAGCTCTTTTTCTACATCTTCGGCTTTGACGTTTGGATTACACACGGCGAGGAAGATAAAAAGTCCCGAATCGATATTTTCCATGTTGTAGGCATAGACTTGGTTTACGAGGTGCTTTTTGTCCACGAGCTCTTTGTAAAGGCGGGAGCTTTTGCCCGAGTAGAGAATCTCCGAAATAGCGCTTAAAACCACTTGGTCGGGGTCTTTAAAATCGGGGATATGAAACGCGATTGCCACCATCTCCACTTCGCTCTCTTTGTGGATCATAACACGTTTTGCACCGTCTTGTTCGGGTTCTTTAAATTTGAATTCGGGGATCGGTTTTTTGTTGGGGATCGCTTCGAAATGTTTTTGCGCCAAGGTAAAAACATCCTCTGCTTCGACATCTCCCGTTACCATTAAAATAGCGTTGCTAGGTTGGTAGTAGGTCTCGTGAAACTCTTTGATATCTTCGAGTTTCCACGTGCGGATATCGTTCATAAACCCGATCGGCGTCCAGTGGTATGGGTGGTAGATATAGGCGTTGTTGAACATGCGAAAGTAGAGATACCCAAGCGGATTGTTGTCGGTTCTCCAACGTCGCTCTTCGGTAACGACGTCGCGCTCGGGTTGGAACTCTTCGTCTTTGAGGTTGAGGTTTTGCATCAACTCTGCATAGAGGGAGAGCGACTTTTCGAGGTTTTGGGTGCTTGATTTGATGTAGTAGTGGGTGTAGTCAAACCCCGTCGAGGCGTTGTTGACCCCGCCGATGCTTTTGACCTCTTTGTCAAACTCCCCTGCAGGGAGGTTTTTGGTCGATTTGAAGTTCATGTGCTCTAGCATGTGGGCGATGCCCGTTTTGCCCATAACCTCGTTGCGGCTCCCCACTTTGTAGAAGATATCTGTGCTGATAACGTTGGTTTCGTTATGGAGGGGGATTACTACGATTTGCAGCCCGTTTTTGAGCGTTTTTGTTTCGTATTTGGGTAGTACTGTTGCCATTAAATTTCCTAAAATCAGGACAAGTGCAAAGAAAAATTTCATTTTCTCTCGGCACCTATCGCTTGTGTGATGTTTGTATAGCCGTCTGTTTTAAGCAGGGCGATGAGGTCGTGGTTGATATCGCGGATCATATTTGGACCGCCGTAGATAAGCCCGCTGTAAATCTGCACGAGGCTTGCACCCGCTTTAATGCGTCGATACGCCTCTTGAGCGTTGTTAATGCCGCCCACGGAGATAAGGGTCGTTTTGCCGTAAAGCTCTTTGGCGATCGCTTCAAAGATCGCAAAACTTTTTTCGGTGAGCACCGCGCCGCTAAGACCCCCTTTCTCTTTTGGCTCTTTGACCAGCGAATAATCCACCGTCGTGTTGGTAGCGATGATTCCGTCGGCTCCTTTGGCAACCGCAAGGGTTGTAAGCGCTACCGCATCTTCGGGGGTCATATCGGGCGCGATTTTTAAGAGAATCGGTTTGGTCGTGATCTTTTTTGCTTCTTCAAAAAGGCGGGTGATAAACTCTTCGTTTTGCAAGTCGCGAAGCCCCGGAGTGTTGGGGGAAGAGATGTTGATCACAAGGTAGTCGCCGAGTGTATGGAGCGCTTTAATCAGCGTGGTGTAGTCGTTGATGGCTTCTGCTTCGGGGGTGACTTTGTTCTTGCCGATGTTTACGCCGATGGGGGTTGCAAAAGGGTAGATTTGCTTGAGGCGTTGCTGCACTTTTAAAAGCCCGTCGTTGTTAAAGCCCATAGCGTTTTGGATCGAGCGCTCCTCGATATGGCGAAACATACGCGGTTTTTCGTTGCCCGCTTGGGGTTTTGGCGTTACGGTTCCTATCTCGGTAAATCCGAATCCGAGCGCTTGGATCCCGCGGATCATCGTGGCATTTTTGTCAAACCCCGCACCAAGCCCGATCGGATTGTAAAATTTGCGCCCGAAAAGCTCTTGGGTAAGGATATCCTCTGCTACGAAATGATCCGACAAAAAAGAGTTAAAAGGGATTTGGCAAAGATTGGGCAAGCGCAAAACCGCTTCGGCAAGATGGTGCGCGGTCTCGGGCTCAAGCTTGAAAAGCCAAGGTTTTAGGGATTCGTAGTTGATCATTTTAGGGGGTGCTCGCTTTTTTAAAAATTTGAATATTATACTCATTTGAAGGTAAAGTTTTGCTAAGATAACGCAAATTACAATTTTCTAAAAAGGAGTCAAAATGTCCCAAATAAAGGTTGTAGTGCCTCTGGCAAACGGGTTTGAAGAGATCGAGGCGGTAAGCATCATCGACGTACTGCGCCGCGCAGAAATCGAGGTGATCGTAGCGCATCTGCACGAGAGTTTTTTGGTCAAAGGTGCCAACGGCATCACGATCCAAGCCGATACCCCCATCAAAGAGGTGCGTGCCGATAGTATAGATATGATCGTGCTTCCCGGAGGGTGGGGCGGCACACATGCCTTGGCGGACGATGCTCACGTTCAAGCGCTTTTGCAAGAGATGGATGTGAAAAACAAACACATCGGCGCCATCTGCGCGGCACCTTTTGCGCTCCACAAGGCGGGGGTACTTAAACACAACTACACATGCTACCCTTCGGTCGAGAGCGATATTCGGCTTGATGGCTACCAAGGCGATAGTGCAATGGTGGTAGAGGAGGGCAACGTTATCACCTCGCGCGGACCTGCGACGGCAATTTGCTTCGCACTGGCAATCGTGAAAAAACTCAAAGGGGAAGAGAAATACAAAGCGCTCAAAGCGGGGCTTTTAGCCGATTTTTGTGCGTAAAAAGCTTTGGCATGTCGGTTTTGTGCCGCATGCCAAGAAAAAAGTTAGTGCGCTGCGAGTTTTTCGCCATCTAGCGAAGCGATTTTATTCTCCATCCTGTTAAGCTCGTCGATAAGCTTGTTCGAGAGCACTTCCATCTCGTGAAAATAGCGTAAAGAAAGCTCCCGATCCTCTTGCGTTACCTCTTTTTTGATCCCGAAAAGTTTGTTAAAAAAAGAGTTTTCCCCCGCATAGTAGATTTTATAGATGTTCTCGTACGTATTATGCAGCATCGTGTGGTGGACGTTGATATCTTTCATACACTCAAACGAGGTGAAACTTAAAGAAGAGAGATTCTTTGACTCTTTGTCGAACCATTTGCCGAATTCGCATGCATGGGAATCCACGGGAATCGAATCGGCTTGGATATCAAATCCGTTAATAAGCATTTTCGCTTTTGTGACCCAATTTTTATGGGCGGCTTTTGCATCTTTGAGATGCTGGATGATTTTTGTTTTTTCCATGTGGCATGTTCCCCGATTTTCAAATTATCGTATAAAAAAATTTAATAATTGTAGTATAAGAAATATGAAAGTTTGCTAAAAACTAACAACATTCGTGTTTTTATACGATCTCGCAGATAGGTTGTGGTTTTGCGATGGCATACCCTTGCGCATAATCGATGCCGATTGTTTTGAGGGTATCGGTAATTTGGTGATTTTCGACATACTCCGCCACGGTTTTGATCTGCATAAGGGAGCTGATTTTATGGATCGATTCGACCATCCCTTTGTCTATCTCGTTGGTGAGGATATCTTTAATGAATACCCCGTCGATTTTTAGATAATCCACCGGAAGCGATTTGAGATACGCAAACGAGGAGAGCCCCGT
>JAQUCZ010000048.1:4162-5909 GCA_028685945.1 Sulfurimonadaceae bacterium
TTAAACTGTCTCTCCCCCCAAACAAAAGAGTAATCAAGGATATCTTCGATCAGTTTATTGGCAATTTTCGTAGCCGAAGCAATGTCGCAATTTTTTAAAATTAATCCGAATTCATCCCCTCCGAAGCGGCATAAAAAGTCGTTTTTACGGGTCTTTTTTTGTAAAAGTTTTGCGATTTGGCGGAGCACTTCATCCCCCGCGAGATGTCCTGCGGTATCGTTGATGATTTTAAATTTGTCCAAATCCATAAAGAAAAGAATATGCTGCGTTTGCTCATTGATCTCAAGGCAGAGCTCATCGAGCATAAGGTGGAATCCGATACGGTTGTTGAGTTTGGTAAGTTCGTCGTGGGTCGCCTGCCAACGTACTTTGCGCTCATCTTTTTTCTTTTGGGTGATGTCGCGGAATACGAAAACCGCACCTCGAATATTGCCCTCTATATCGCGAATAGGAGCGGAGGAATCCTCGATGGCGTAGCGTGTTTCTTCTTTGTCGAGAAGGATCGCTTTGTTGTTAAGCCACACCTCTTGGTTTTTGGCAATCGATTCGTAGATCGGGGGGCGTATCTCCTCTTGGGTATCCTCGTGGATGAGGGTAAAAAGCTCTTCGATTTGTTTGTTTTTCGCCTCGGAAATCGTGTATTTGATAATCTTTTCGGCGGCAGGATTGAGAAAGTTGACGATCCCCTTCGTGTCGGTCACGATCACCCCGTCGGCGATGGAGCTAAGCGTTACCTCGGCAAACTCTTTTTCGTCGTGGATCAGTTCATTGGTTTGATTAAGCTGCTCGATATATTGATCCATCGAGAGCACCATCGTATCGAGTGCGCGAATCATGTTGGAGAGTTCGTCGTTTGAATCGGCTTCGGGAAGGGTTACGTTAAAATCTTTTGCGGCGATTTTTTTGGCAGCTTGGGACACTTTGTCGAGTTTTGCCGTGAATCTTCGCACGCTTGTCCATGCAAACAAAGCCCCCAAAAGGATCGCGATCACCATGTAGATAACGCCGCTTATAATCGTTTTTCGTATCTGTTGATCTACCGCGTTTTTATCGAGGATAATGCGTACGTATCCTGCGGTATCGGCACCGATTTTGATGGTGCTAAGGGTATCGACGAGGTCGTCGTGCTCTTTTTGTATGACCGATTCCTGCGACTCTCTTAGCTCGTGGAGCATCTCGCGGCTAGTGGGGTCTTCGAGATAGAGATTGAAATATTTTTTCTCGTTACTGGCGCGCACCTTGCCGTAGCGATCCATAATAAAAATCAGGTAGGCATCTTCAAAACTTACGTGATGCACTATCTCATCGAGGGCTACGAGATCGTTGTTTAGCAGCGGCGTAAGGGCATTGGAAGCGAGCAGAGCGTTGGCATTGAGCGCTTTTTCGTTTATACGTTCGGAGAGAAAACTTTTTTCGCGAATCAGCAAGTCCGCCATAATAAAGCCGATAAGTACGACGTGGATAAGGATAATATTGAAAATAAGCTTGAATTTAAGGCTGTTGGCATATTTGTCAAATAAAAAAAACATCTTCATCGTTTAAGCTCTTCGTTGTAGTCTCGTAAAAATTCGATTACGACGTCGTAGTCGCCGTTCTTGGCATGTGCAAACCCTGCAAACCCCGCATTTTCGAGCAATTTTTGTCCCTGCGGCGTCGTATCGAGTTCAAGGAGAATACGGCGCATTTGTGCGACTATTTCGGGATCGACTCCCCTTTTGGCAACGATGCTGTTGTTGATGAGGGGTTG
>JAQUCZ010000048.1:6009-7202 GCA_028685945.1 Sulfurimonadaceae bacterium
CGTTTCATGAAGCTATTGTATCGCAAAACCCGCATTTTTTTTGACAAAAACGATGTTTTTAAGACTTTTTTCTTCGTCGGAACTTGCAAAACTGCTTAAGTTTTCGAGTCTATGGGAAAAGCTAAATGCGGGTGCATGCTCTTGGAATAATGAGACGATAAAATCGCTCGTGAGTTCGGGGGCATTAAGACATGCCAAGACGATGCACTCTTCATTTGCAAGGGCATCGAGGTTGCGCACGAGCTTGACGTAATCTTTGGTCGCTTCAAAACTGCCGCGCTGAAAACTCGGCGGATCGATGATAATCATATCGTAGGGTCCTTTTTTCTTTAACCCGGAAAAAGACTTGAGGATATTGTAGGGGAGAAAACTGCTCCCCCTTGTATCGACGCCGTTTATGGCATGGTTGGCTTTGCCGATGGAGAGTGCGCCTTTGCTCATATCGACGTTGACGACGCTGTGCGCGCCCCCTTTGAGTGCCGCGACGCTAAAGGCGCAGGTGTAGGCAAAGAGGTTGAGTACACGTCTATCCTTGGCATGTGCCGCGACAAATGCGCGCCCGTTTTTCATGTCGGGAAAATAGCCGCTGTTTTGGTTGGAGAGGAGATTGAGTTTAAAACGCATACCGTTTTCTATGGCATAAAGCTCCTGCGGGAGTTCCTCGCGCACCACTTCGCTCGGTGTACCGCCTTTGTAGCGGCGTTGCACTACGAGGGTGTCGTGGCGCGTGTTTTGCATCAGCTCTTGAAGCATCTCTATGATTGCTTCTTCATCCTCTTTTGGAGCATAAAAAGCGGCGCTGATAACGGTGTCGATCGAATCGACGGTGAGGTGTTTGTACTCCTCCCAAAGCCCGCCGCGTCCGTGAAAAATTCTTTGAAACTCTTGGGTGCAGTTTTTTGCGTTTATTTCTAGGAGCAAAGAGAGTTCGTGTAAAGTCATAAAATAAGCCGTTTTGATGATTTTTTTCGTAATTGTAGCGCCTTGATTGTTAAAACGAGATAAGCGGCATATCGGGGCGGATAGGGTGTTCATATTCCTTTAATATTGGGTTTATAGAATTGCACTCTATCGTAATACTAGACTTCTTGCAAAAACTAGACCCTGAATCGAGTTCAGGGTGACGAAATTTTGTATTTTCCGTCATTTCGAACTTTATTCGGAATTTAGTTTGTAGGTGACGAAAGAAGTTT